>JAGREJ010000128.1 GCA_020446595.1 Novosphingobium sp.
CGCGCTCGGCTCGGCGTCAGACCTTCCGCGCCTCGACGACATGCCGACCGTCCAGCGACATCGTCGATCTCCCGATTTCATCGAGCCACTTGTGCGAGAACGCCACGATGCCGGTTCGCACCGATGCGGGCTCCTCAACAAGTGCAAGCGCAGCCTCGGCGATGTGCTCGACCCTTTCGAAACTGATCTTCTTTTCGGGATCGGTCAGCCCCAGGGCATCGGTGCCCGGCGTCTCGACCGCAGTCGTTGGCGCCACGACATGCACTGCGATGTTCGCGTCCCTCAATTCGGTTGCAAGGCCCATGGTGTATCGATGGACCATCGCCTTGATGCCGCCATAGAATGCCAGGTTGCTGCCGAATGGCGGTTCGACATTCACGCCGCGCACCTGCAGCGCGCTCGACGAACCGAGATTGACGATCCAGCCTTCGCCACGGGCCTTCATATGAGGCAAGGCGTGCATGACAAGGTCAATCGGGCCGAGCACATACTGTTCAAGCTGCGAGCGCATATCATCCATGCGCCAGTTCTCATGCGGTTCGAGCACAGCCCGTCCGGCATTGTTGACGAGGATATCGAGCCGCCCGAACCGGGCCATCACCTGATCGATCAGGCTCTTGCGCGCCGAAGCCGATTCGACATCGCACGCGATCGCGACGGCTTTGCCACCAGCCTCCTCGATCTGCCCGATGATTTCCTGGGCCGTTCCCGGCAGGTCGTCGGCGGCCGTATCGATGCTGCGCGCCGCAATGACTACTGTCGCCCCCGCCGAAGCGAGACGCCGGGCAATAGCGCCGCCGATGCCCTTGCTGCCACCGGTGACAATTGCGATGCGATTGGAAAGAGACATTATTCACAAACTCCCACAAACACTCTTTCAGGAAAGCTTCGGCCTCGCGCAAGCCCGCCGGTTCGACTCCCGAGACGGGGTCCGGATCCTAGAGCGCGAGTAAAATAGTCGGCTGCTCCATCACTCGCTTGAGCGCCTGCATGAAATTTGCAGCGTCCCAGCCATCGACGACCCGGTGATCGCAGCTGATCGACACATTCATGACCAGCCGCTTTTCGATGACTTCGATTCCCGTCTCATCGGTGATGTAAGTCGGCCTTTCGATAATCCTGTTCGGCCCCACAATGGCGACTTCCGGACGGTTGATGACGGGCGTTGTGGCAATTCCGCCCAGGCGTCCGAGCGAGGTTATGGTCAGCGTGGAGCCGGTCAGCTCGTCCGGGCTGACGCGCCCGGAGCGGGCAGCATCGGCCAGACGGGCGATCTCGTGCGAGAGCTGCCACAGGCCCAGCGACCGGGCGGATCGGATGACAGGCACCATGAGCCCTGCCTCGGTCTGCGTCGCGATACCCATGTGCACGTCCCGATAGCGCGTCACCTTGCCCGCGCTGTCGTCGTAACACGCGTTGAGCATCGGATATTCGGGGAGCACGGCGCAGATACCCGCGATCAGGAACGGCAGAAGCGTGAGCTTGCCGCGATCGCCTGCAAACTCGTTCAATTCGGCCCGCAATTTCTCAAGCGCGGTCACATCGAATTCCTCGACGTAAGTGAAGTGCGGGATATGCCGCTTGGCGAGGGTCATCTTCTCGGCAATGCGCCTGCGCAGTCCGATCACATCGAAGGTGTCGTCGGCATGGCCTTGCGGTGGCAGACGCACACCACTGCTCTTCCCCCTCTTTTCCATCAGCCAGGTATCGAGATCGCTGTGCCGGACAATGCCGTCACCCGCAGGAACGGATCGCAGATCGACCTCGAGATCGCGCGCCCTCGCCCGGACGGCCGGCGATGCAAGAACCCTCGCTCCGGTTCGCCCCGCACCGCGCGCTGCTTCACCGTGCCGGCCGGCGACCCTTTCGATGTCCGGCACAGGCTCGGCCTGCAACCGAGATGCAGCGAGCTGGCTTTCGGACGATTCGACGAGCGAGGAGGATTGCCGCTCGGCCTCGGACTCCTCCGCTCGGTCGTCCCCGGTCGCAATGACCACCAGCGGTGCACCGATCGCCACCCGATCACCCGGCCCTCCCACAAGTTCGACGATGGTGCCCGACACCGGGCTTTCGATCTCGACCGTGGCCTTGTCGGTCATCATGTCGACGAGAGGTGCGTCCTCCGAAATCTCGACTCCGACCGCGACGTGCCAGTGCACGATTTCCGCCTCGGCAATGCCTTCGCCGATGTCGGGCAGCTTGAAGACGTATCCGCTCATCGGCTTTCGACCATCCGCCTGAGCGTCTCGGCGATCCGCGCCGGTCCGGGGAAATATTCCCACTCGAATGCATGCGGATAGGGCGTATCCCAACCTGTGATGCGCTCAATCGGCGCCTCAAGCGCGTAAAAGCAGTGCCTTTGCACCAGAGCGGCAAGTTCGGCGCCAAAGCCGCTGGTCCGGGTTGCCTCGTGGACAATGGCACAATGGCCGGTCTTCAGCACCGAATTGAAGATCGTCCCTGTATCCAGCGGAACCAGCGTGCGCAGATCGATGACTTCCGCGTCTAGGCCCGCTTCGGCGGCCGCGGCGATCGCCACATGCACCATCGTTCCATAGGCCAAAATCGTGACGTCCTGCCCCGGTCGGGCAATCCGCGCGGAGCCCAGCGGCACCGTGTAGAAGCCCTCGGCGACTTCGGCGTCGGGATGCCCGGTCCAGGTCGTGACCGGGCTGTCGTGATGTCCGTCGAACGGTCCATTGTACAATCGCTTCGGCTCGAAAAAGAGGACAGGATCGTCATCCTCGATGGCCGCCAGCAGCAGGCCCTTGGCGTCGGACGGTGTCGAAGGAATGACCGTCTTCAAGCCAGCCACGTGCGAAAAGATGCCCTCCGGCGACTGGCTGTGCGTCTGGCCGCCGTAAATCCCGCCGCCATAGGGAGCGCGCACGGTGATCGGACACCACCATTCTCCGGCGGACCGGTAACGAAGGCGGGCGGCCTCGGATATGAGCTGGTCTGTTGCGGGGTAGATGTAATCGGCGAACTGGATTTCGATCACGGGACGCTTGCCGTAAGCGCCCAGCCCGACCGCCGCACCTACAATCCCGCCCTCGGAAATCGGCGCGTCGAACACGCGGGACTTGCCGTAGCGGTGCTGCAAATTCTCCGTCGCTCGAAAGACGCCGCCGAAAAAACCAACGTCCTGCCCAAAGATCACGACCTCGCGCCTCCGGGCCAGAGCAACGTCCAGGGCGTCGTTGATCGCTTCGATCATGCTCATGCCCGGCATCGTCAGAAGCCTGCCTCATTGCGTTGCTCCAGCAGGTGAGGCGGAATCTCACGAAACACGTCCTCGAACATCGATGCGGGATCGGACCGTGCGCCATGCTTGAGCATGCCATGGCGTTCTGCTTCCTTCCCGGCCTGCCGGACCTGCTCGTCAAGCTCCGCCCAAAGCGTCTCGTGCTCTGCTTCGGTCCAAAGACCCGCGCGCAATAGGTGGCGTTTCAGGCGATCGACCGGATCGCCAAGCGGCCATTCGGAAGGCTCCTGCGAGGGCCTGTACCGTGACGGATCGTCGGAAGAGGAATGCCCTTCCACGCGGTAGGTGAAGCTTTCGATTACCGTCGGGCCATGCCCTGCCCTGGCGCGCCCGGCAGCCCAGGAAGTTGCCGCATAGACGGCGAGATAGTCATTGCCGTCAACGCGCAGCGAGGGAATCCCGACCCCCAGACCACGCGAGGCGAATGTCGAACGCTCGGCACCGGCAATACCGGCAAAGGTCGATATCGCCCACTGGTTGTTCACGATATTGAGGATGACCGGGGCCTGGTAGACGCTGGCGAAGGTCAAGGCATAGTGGAAGTCCCCTTCGGCGGTGGCGCCTTCGCCGATCCACGCCGATGCAATGCGTTCGTCTCCGTCCAGGGCCGCGCCCATC
Source organism: Novosphingobium sp. (assembly GCA_020446595.1). GTDB lineage: Bacteria > Pseudomonadota > Alphaproteobacteria > Sphingomonadales > Sphingomonadaceae > Novosphingobium. The sequence continues at coordinate 3,884 of JAGREJ010000128.1, forward strand.
GCCCACCCCACGGCCTGACTGTACTGCGTGCCAAGGTTGCCTGAAATCGAGAAGAAGCCGGCCTCCCGGCTGGAATAGAACACCGGCATCTGCCGCCCCTTCAGGCGGTCCGCGCTGTTGGAATAGACCTGGTTCATCATATCGACGATGGGCCAGTCGCGCGCGATCAGGATTCCCTGCTGGCGATAGGTAGGGAAACACATGTCGCTCTTGCGAAGTGCGAGCGTGGCAGCCACGGCGACCGCTTCTTCGCCCGTCGACTTCATGTAGAAGCTGGCCTTGCCCTGCCGCTGCATCCGCATCATGCGCTCGTCGTAGGCGCGCGTCAGCATCATCGCGCGCAGGCCATTTCGCAATTGCTCCGGTGAGAGCTGGGGATCCCATTCGCCAAACGCGTCGCCATCGAGATCGAGCACCCGGATCAGCCCGAAGGCCAGATCGCGGATTTCCGCCGCATCGATATCGACCGGAGGCCGACGCGCGCTGCCGGGCCGGGACAGGTCGATCCTCGAAAAATCGGGCTCACCGCCTGGCCGGATCGACGGTTCCGGTATGTGCAGATCCTGTGCCTTGCCTGCCATCATCGGCCACCGACAGAACTGGTCAGGGAAACTTCATCGACGAGCACGCTGCTGCGCATCTTCTCGGCGATGATGGCAGCCGAAACCTCGTCGAGGTCGTGCAGTTCGATCTCGATTTGCAGAGTGTCCCCATCCCTGATCGCCCGCACCATTTCAGGAAGCAGACTGCGCATCGCGAAATGTTCCACAATCCGAGAGGTGGCCTGAGCATCTGCTGCTGTCCGGATCGAGAATAGCATCTGCCCTTTCCCAGATTGATGGCCTGCGCGATGCCTGCCTCCGTGCCAGCGCCATCTCCACTCTCGGATTCCGCCGAGCAACCTGTGGCACGGCGCGACGTGATCGTTGGACGAAGGGCGGCCCTCTCTTGAACGCAAATTTTACCACAGGAATGCGCGAAAAAAATTTCAATTCTTTGGGAAATTCGCTAAGTCTACGCATGTTTCATTCTTTGATAGAGGGTTGTGCGAATATATCATGCCGAACGATCTGGACCTGGCCGAACAGCGTATCCTGGCACTGCTCCAGGAAGACTCGTCGCGATCCAATGCGGATATTGCCGCTGAGATCGGCCTGTCGGAGGCACCGTGCTGGCGTCGGGTCCAGCGGCTGAAAAAGGAAGGCTATATCAAGCGGCAAGTCTGTCTTCTTGACCGTGCGAAGATCGGCCTGACAGCGCAGGTGTTTGCCTATGTGAAGCTCTCCGCTGTCGGCAGATCGAATCTCAGCGAGTTCGAAGAGGCCATCCGTGGGTTCCCCGAAGTGCTGGAATGCTTCGTGTTGATGGGCAACTTCGACTTCATGCTGCGGATCGTCACGAAGGACATCGAGGCCTACGAACGCTTCTTTTTCGACAAGCTGTCCCAGGTTCCCGGAGTTCAGGACGTGAATTCCATGGTGGCTCTATCCGAGATCAAGGCAACGACACGTCTGCCACTGGAGCTTGTTTGCCAAGGTCTAGTGCCTAGCCCCCTGTCTTAGCCCCCCAATTCCGTTACCGCAGAGAACGGTTCACAGCAGACTGCATGCTCGGCCGTGCACTCCGAGCGATTGTGACTCCGGGATAATATGGGCCCTAATGCCCGCCATTGCGCGCGGTTGCAGCCTCCTGCTGGCCGTGCGGAGAGCGGGCTACGGAATGGTTTCGGACCCAATCCCGGCTTTCGGCACAAGCACCTCGCCGGATTGCTCGTGTCTGGGCCAAGCTCGAGACCCCGGTTTTGCCATTTGTGCGATTCCGAGTAGGACGACACGGTCAGTAACCGGCCGGCCACGGGGCTTGATGACAAACGGCAGGGATATGAAATGATACTTTTCGGCGTGCGTTCTCCCCTCGTCGTCGAGATCGAGGAAACGCTGCTCCGGCTGGGCGTCGCCGTAACTGCAGCCGTCAGTGTCAGCGGGACGCCTCGCGTGATCGATCGCACGCATCTGGTTGACCTTGACCAATTCTCCCCTGCGGACGGCGACGTCTTTATCGCTGCAGCCTTCGGACCGGCGCGGCGCGCCGAACTGATCTCCATGGGTCAGGAATTGGGCATGGCCAGCGCGCCTGCACTGATCGACCCAACCGCCATCCTGCCGAGATCGCTCAGGGTCGGCGTCGGGACGTTCATCAACGCTGGCGTCGTGATTGGCGGTATGTCGATCATTGGCGAGGGCGTTCTCGTCAATCGCGCCGTTTCGGTGGGGCATCACTGCATGCTGGGGAATTTCGTGTCGATCGGGCCCGGCGCCACCCTGGCCGGCAATGTGCATGTCGGAGAGGGAAGCGTGATCGGCGCTGGCGCAGTGATCCAGCCCGACGTGCGGATCGGCTCTCATGCGGTCATCTCAGCCGGAACAGTCGTGCGCAAGCAAGTGCCGGACGGTGCGCTGGTCGCCGGTAACCCCGCCGTGACCAAGGCGTTCAAGCCAAAACGCTCGTCCCTGGCTGTCGAAGGAGGGGAATGATCCCGGGATGACGATCCACGACTTCTGGCAAACCCTGCAAATCCGCCGCGAAGCAGATTTCCTCGTGTTGCCGGGCCTGACGGTGACCTATGGGCAAATGCAGTCCCTGGTCCTGCGCTGGCTTGCCCGGTTCGACGCGCTGAGGCTGGTCGAGGGCAATTGCATCCTGATCCGCACGGCTAACGAGCCGGCCGCCATTTCTGCTTTTCTTGCGGCCCTTCTGGATGGCGTGGTGCCGGTGATGCAAGTGCCCGATACGCCAGATTCGCGGACACTTTCGGTCGCGCAACTGGCAGATGCCACAATGCTCGTTGCCGATGAACAGGCAGACGCGGCACCGCTTTCGACCGAACTGCCGCAAGTCACTGTCGCCCGCATTCATGATGCAAGTCTGGAAGGCGCGGAAGGTCCTCGCGACCTTGTGCCGGGACTGCCTCTGGAAGCCGCCGCGCGCGCTCCCCGCCTGCCGACCGATCCTGATGGACCGGCATATCTCCTGTTCACATCCGGCACGACCAGCTCGCCCGCCGGCGTGCAGATCACGCGTGCGAACCTTTGCGCGAACCTGACGACGTTAAGCCGACTCTTCGGTTATGATGCCCATTCGCGCATCTTCAACGACATGATTCTGGCCCATGCCGATGGGCTCGTGCAGGGGCCATTGCTGGCACTGGCAAACGGTTGCGCAACAGTCCGCGCGGGCGGGTTTCGCCTCGGCGACCTCGAAGACTGGCTGAATCGCGTGCGGCAGGAACATTGCAGCCATGTCATTACCGTGCCGACGATCTGGGCGATGATCGATGCCTATGCCGCGCGCGACGACTATTTCGAAGCGCCTGAATGCCGCGCCTTGCTTTCCGTCGCGGCAAAGATCCCGGATCAGTTGTGGACCCGATTGGAAACCCGCTTCAAGCGACCGCTGTTCAATCAGTATGGCCTCACCGAAACGGTTGCCAGCGCAACCTATGCCGGTCCTCATCCGGAAATGGGCGCCCGCTTCACGGTCGGCAAGCCGGTCGACTGCGAAGCGCGCATTTCATCGCAACACGGAGAATGCGAAGGCGAACTGGAACTGCGCGGTGACAATGTGTTCCCCGGCTACTGGCGGAACGCAGAACGTACCGCCGAGACCTTCACAGCGGACGGCTGGATGAAAACCGGCGACCTTGCCCGTCGCGAGCCGGATGGCAGCTACTCCATCCTCGGCAGATTGAAGACAGTCATCATGTCCGGCGGATTCCTCATTCGACCTGACGAAATTGACGAAGCCATGGTCCGCCACCCGGCAGTGCGCGAAAGCGCAACAGTCGCCATCGAGGACGAGATGTTCGGTGAAGTCCCGGTCACTGCTGTCGTCTGCGCCACGCCGGTTGCCGAAAATGAGCTTACGGCTCACGCACGCGCGGCGCTGGAAAACCAGAAAGTGCCGAAACGCATCATCGCGCTCGATGCCATTCCGCGCGGCGATGCGGGCAAGGCGCAGGTCAGGAAGCTGCATGACATTCTGCTGGCGGAAATGGCAAGCCACGAAACCAGGGCCGCCGATGCGGGCCCCGCGAATGTCGCGGCAGAGGTTATAGCCGTGGCCGCCGATGTATTCCGCGTCGATCCAGGCACGCTGACACTCGACTCACAGCACGGCGAGATCGCGGGGTGGGACAGCTTTTCCCATCTCATTCTGGTTATGGAGGTAGAGCAGCGTTATTCCATCGCCATTCCCGCCAACCGGATTGCCGCGCTCCGCACGCTGGGCGACATGGTTCGAACCGTGGAGGAACTGGCGCGGTGACAGGCTCGCCGGTCCGCGTGTTAATCCTCGGCGCTTCGTATGGCATGCTGCCCGGCGTCAAACTTTCGCTTGCCGGCCATCGTGTAACGCTGGTCGGGCGCGCGGACGAAATCGCCGCCATGGCAAGGGATGGACTCTCGCTTACCATGCCCTTGCGCAGGAACGCCGGGCCTTTGCAGGCCGGTTCCCTGTTGCAAGCGGCCGTGGCCGACGTGGCTGCCCCCGGCGCGGTGGCGCTTGTCACGCCCGAGAACGCCAATCCACAAGCGAACGATTTTGTCATATTGGCCATGCAGGAGCCGCAGTTTGCCGCACCGGAAGTCGGCGCACTGATCGACCGTATCGTCGCGGCGGGCCTGCCATGTCTTTCGATCATGAACCTTCCGCCGCTGCCCTTCCTGGCGTCGCTCGGCACGATCCCCAACAGCGCATTCGAAGGTGTCTATGCCAGCGAGGCGGTTTGGCGGAAGCTTCCCGCGGAACTTCTGACGGTTGCCTGCCCCGATGCTCAGGCAATCCGACCGGACCCGATGAAACCGGGGCACATCAGTGTCACGCTGACTTCCAATTTCAAGGCCGCCCCCTTCATCGATGGCCGGGCGCAAATGCTGCTCGATCGCCTCGCGCATGACATGTCCCGGCTCAAGCTTGATGGCCTGCGCGCACCCGTGCTCCTGCTGACGAGGGCCTCACGCCATGCGCCATTGGCAAAGTGGCCCATGTTGATCGCCGGCAACTGCCGCTGCGTCCACCCGGATAGCCCACGCACCATCGCGCAGGCGGTCCACGACGATCTGGCGCAATCCCGGGAAATCTATGAGGAAATCGTCGCGCTCATCCGTGGGCTTGGCACGCCGGACAGCGAGATTGTGCCGTTCGCATCCTATGCCAAGGCCGCGCACCGCCTGACCCGGCCCTCTTCGCTGGCCCGCGCCCTGGCAGCAGGCGCGGTGCAAGTCGAACGGACCGACCGGTTGATAGTCAACCTTCAGCGCATTGTCGGCACTCCCTCCCCGGCTGTCGATGCCATCGCTGGAAGGATCGAGGATCAATTGGCCCTGAACCGGGACGGCCTCTAGGAAAACGCTTGCGGGCCGCGACCGTGGCTCGCGCGGTGGATCCCGCAGGCCCTAGGCGGCCTGAACCAGGCTCTTGAACGCATGATATATCTCATCGCTGGCGAGCAACTTGAGAACGGTGTTGTGTTCGGCAGCCGGCACGCACACCGTTCGGATCGTGTTCAACCCGTCAAGATGCCGGGCATGTGCCGTATCCGCTTCGCTGATGCCGCCGTAGACCAGCGTGCGTGGAATTCGCCAATCCGCATCCTTCAGCAGATCCTTCAGGTCGCGACACCATGTCTGGTCAAAGCTCGCCTTGAGATCCTCCGACTGGTGAATGCTCTGCGGCAGGTGCGAGTTCGCGCTTTTGTCCACCATGTGGGAGAAGCCAAGGTAGCCGGAGCAGGAAGGCAGCAGAAGCGAAGTCAGCATGGCGGCGTAGCCGCCACTGGAAAAGCCGCTGACATAGATCTTGTCGGCCCCCAGCTGGCGGGCGGCACTCAATATTCCGGCGGCGATCTGGGGGAATCCGTCCGCAAACCCCTCAACGCCCCTGAAATAATTACAGCGCGTCGAATCCTTGAGTATCAGGATGTGCCCTGCAATACTTCCCAACATGTGGATCAATGCAGCATTCGACATCCAGAAATTGTTGTACATCGTTGTGAAAATTACGATTAAAACTCTCTCGTTGCCCGCACACTTCGCCAGGATATGACCGTTTCTCTGATATAGTTTCTGCTGCAAGGCCAGATCCATATCTTCCTGCCGATAGTATTTTCGAATCGTGGTCCAGACGTTCTTGAGTTCTTCGCCGTAAGCCAGCGCGGCAGGCGAGGTAAAAGTGGCCTTCATTGCATCGAGGGCCTGCTCTGCATCCTTATGGCCGTGCCCCACCAGTTCCGTGGCGAGCGCCAGAACCTGATTCGGTTTCAGGTCGGGCGTCTGCAGCTGCGCTTCAAGTTGGGCAATGCTCTCGGGGCCGTGCTGAAAGGGGTGGTCAAATCGCATGAATGTGGCTCCACCTCACCGTCAGAATCTCCCTGTTGTCCCGATCCATCGCCACCGGCCCGATACATCGCCACCGGTTACGTGGCACTACCCGAGTGATCGGCCAAGGGAACCCTGTCCCTTTCTGAAGGCTCTCCTAACAATTGCACGCCGGTCGGCAAGCCACGTCAGAGTTCTGGACCGATCACACGTCGCTGCAGTGCAGTCCGTCGTTAGCCAGATACCTCGTGCACAAGCCAGCTGCACCGCCCGATTCACGGTTTTTCGGGCCAATGCGCAAATCGTGCCGGATTCATGTTGCATTGCAGCACGTCGCGGCGTCTAATCTGCGGATGATCCGCGCCGCCGTCCATCACCTGACCCGTTACCGCTATTCGCGCCCGATCCAGCTCGGACCGCAGATAATTCGCCTGCGTCCCGCGCCGCACACACGCACCGCGGTGCCCAACTTCTCGCTGAAGATCGAACCCGCCGGGCATTTCATCAACTGGCAGCAGGACCCGCACGGCAACTGGCTGGCGCGCGTGGTCTTTCCCGAACGCGTGAGCGAGTTCAGCATCGAGGTGGATCTGATCGCGGACATGGCCGTGATCAATCCCTTCGATTTCTTCGTGGAAGAAGCCGCCGAGGACTATCCCTTCGCCTATGACGAGAAGCTGAAGGCCGACCTCGCGGCCTATTTCGAATGCGAGGCGCAAGGCCCGCTGTTCGAGGAACTGGTGGCACAACACGCCGGTTACGCCGGGCGCACCATCGATTACCTCGTCGAGATCAATCGCGCTCTGGAACAACGGATCGGCTACGTCATCCGCATGGAAACCGGGGTGCAGACCCCGGAACAGACGCTGGAGCTGGGAATCGGATCGTGTCGCGATTCGGCCTGGCTGCTGGTGCAACTGTTGCGCCGCCTGGGCTTCGCGGCGCGCTTCGTTTCGGGATATTCGATACAGCTCGTCGCCGATGTCGAACCGGTCGAAGGCCCGAAGGGCGTGTCGCAGGACGTCGTCGATCTGCACGCCTGGGCCGAGGCCTATGTGCCCGGAGCGGGCTGGGTCGCGCTGGATGCGACATCGGGCATGTTCGCGGGCGAAGGCCATATCCCGCTTTGCGCCACGCCGCATTATCGCTCCGCTTCGCCGATCGAGGGCATGGCCGAACCCGCCGAGGTGGATTTCCAGTTCGAAATGCGCGTCGACCGGGTCAGGGAAGCGGTGCGCATAACCAAGCCCTTCACCGAGGATCGTTGGCAGGCGCTGCTGGACCTCGGCAGCAGAGTCGATCTCGACCTCGTGGCGCAGGACGTGCGGCTGACCATGGGAGGCGAGCCAACATTCGTCGCCGAAGAGGCCGGCGATGCCCCCGAGTGGAATGGCGAGGCCGTGGGTCCGACCAAGGCGCGCTACGCCGACGTGCTGATCCGCAAGCTCGGCGCGTGCTTCGCGCCGGGCGCATTGCTCCACCATGGCCAGGGCAAGTGGTATCCGGGCGAGAGCCTGCCGCGCTGGGGCTTCAGCCTTTACTGGCGCAAGGACGGAAAGCCGCTCTGGGGCAATCCCGCGCTTATCGCCAGCGATCCCGAGGAAGTGGCGGACAGCAAGCTCGGTGCAGATCAGGCCGAAGCGTTCCTGACCACCGCGGCCGTGCGATTGGGCGTCGAAACGGATTTCGTCCAGCCGGTTTACGAGGACGCGGGCAAGTGGATCGGACGCGAGGGCGAGCTTCCCGTAAATGTCTCTCCGCTCGATCCCAAGCTGGAGGATGCAGAAGAACGCCAGCGGATCGTCAACACCTTCACGCGCGGCCTGACCAGCCCGCTTGGCTTCGTGCTGCCGATCCAGCGCTGGCAGACCAAGCAGCAGCCCGTCCCGCGCTGGAAATCGGAACGCTGGAACGTGAGGCGCGGCGCGCTGTTTGCCGTGCCGGGCGACAGTGCGCTCGGCTATCGCCTGCCGCTCGGTTCGCTGCCCTACGTGCCGAAGAGCGACTACCCCTATATCCATCCGCGCGTCGAGACCGATCCGGGCGCCCCGCTCGCCGATTATCGCGAACAGCAGCCACAGTCCGCTTCGCAAGATCGCGAGCAGGCCACACCGCCCACAATGCAACGACACGAACGGGTCGAGGCGGCGCAGGACAATCGGCAGGACATTGTCGAGCAGCGGATTATCGAAGGCGCGGTGCGCACCGCGATCACTGTCGAGCCACGCGGTTCATACCTCTCGGTGTTCCTGCCACCGGTCGAGGCCATGGAAGATTTTCTCGAACTGGTCGCCGAAGTGGAAGCGACGGCGGAGGCATTGCAACTGCCGGTACGGATCGAAGGCTATCCGCCGCCGCCCGATCCGCGCATCCAGGTGCTCAAGGTCACGCCCGATCCCGGTGTTATCGAGGTCAACATCCATCCCACGGAGAGCTTCGACGAACTGGTCGATGTCACCACGCGCCTTTATGATGCCGCGCGCGAATGCGGGCTGACCGCCGACAAGTTCATGGTCGATGGCCGCTCGGTCGGCACCGGCGGGGGCAACCATTTGGTGCTCGGCGGCGCAAGCGTAACCGAGAGCGCCTTCATCCGTCGGCCTGACCTGCTCAAGAGTTTCGTGCTCTACTGGCAACGCCATCCCTCGCTCAGCTACCTGTTCTCCGGGCTGTTCATCGGCCCCACCAGTCAGGCGCCGCGTATAGACGAGGCTCGCCATGACAGTCTTTACGAGCTGGAAGTGGCGCTTTCGCAGGTGCCGGGGCCGGAAATGCCGCCCAGGTTCCCGTGGATCGTCGACCTGCTGTTCCGCAACATGCTGGTCGATGTCACCGGCAATACCCACCGCACCGAAATCTGCATCGACAAGCT
>JAGREJ010000129.1 GCA_020446595.1 Novosphingobium sp.
CCGCGCGCGATCTCGACCACGTCGTCGAGCGTGATGCCGCCCGGCGCCCAGTCGGAGCACGACAGACGAACCGACATCGGCTTGTCCTCGGGCCAGACGGCGCGCACCGCGCGGAACACCTCAAGCGGATAGCGCATCCGGTTCTCGACGCTGCCACCATATTCGTCGCTGCGGGTGTTGGTCAGCGGCGACAGAAAGCTTGCCAGCAGATAGCCATGTGCGCAGTGCAGTTCGAGAATATCGAAACCCGCCCTGTCCCCGCGCCTTGCGGCATCGACGAATTCGTCGCGGACCTTGTCCATGTGGGCGCGATCGATCTCGACAGGCACCTGCGAGGTGCCCTCGATCAGCGGTATCGGCGAGGCGGAATAGAGCGGCCAGTTATCTTCGGACTTGGGCAGATCGAGCCCTTCCGAGGGCACACGCGTCGACCCCTTGCGCCCTGCATGGCCGATCTGGAGGCCAAAGCGCGTGTCGCCCTGCGAATGGACGAAATCGACGAGGTCCTTCCAGGCCGCTTCCTGCTCATCGTTCCAGATTCCCGTGCACCCGTCGGTGATGCGTGCATCGGGGGAAGGGCAGGTCATTTCGGTCATGATGAGGCCCACACCGCCCATCGCCCGCGCGCCATAGTGCGAACGGTGCCACTGCGTCGGCATGCCGTCGATGGCGCAATATTGGGCCATTGGCGCCATCGCGACGCGATTGGGCAGCGTCAGGCCGCGCAACTTGAGCGCAGTGAACATCGGGGTCGGCCGCGTTTCCGAAACGTCGATGCCGGTCTCCGCCTCGTAACGAGCGTAGAAGTCGTCCTCGCACGCTTCCAGGAAGTCGGGATCGCGCAGCCTGATATTGTCCCACGTGATCGACTTCGCTCGCGACATGCACGAGAATGCAAAGTGCTTTCCGGTCTTCTTCCAGTGCAGGTCCATATTCTCGAACCAGCGCAGGGAGACTTCTGCATTGTGCTGGGTGATCTCGACCGGCGCGCGGCGGACTTCCTCGTATTGTCTGAACACCGCATCGAGGTCGGTGCCGTGGTCCAGCACGGCGTCCGAAAGCCCGATCGCGCATTCCATCGCCAGCTTCGTGCCCGAACCGATCGACCAGTGCGCGGTGGCTTTCGAATCGCCCAGCAGGACGATGTTCCGGTGGTTCCACTTTCCACACACGACCTTGGGGAAGTTGCGCCACATCGAGCGGTTGATGAGGAATGGCCTGCCGCCGAGATCGTCCTTGAACACTTCGGCCAGGGCCTTGGCGTTCTCTTCCTCGCTCAGCGTGCCGAAACCGCCGGCTTCCCAGCATTCGGGCGTCGTTTCCACGACCCAGGTCGAGCGGCCCTTTTCGTATTCGTAGGTATGGGCACAGAACATGCCGTGCTCGGTTTCGCGGAAGAAGAAAGTGAAGGCATCGAGCGGCGTTTCGGAGCCAAGCCAGGCAAAGTAGTTACGCTTCTCCTCGATCGAGACCTCGAACTCCTTTTCAAAGCGCGTGCGGATGCGGCTGTTGATGCCGCTCGCATCGACGATCAGATCCGAATCGGGAAACTGCTCCTCCAGACGGTCGGCATCGACCGCCGCTTCGAAATGCATCTTCACGCCAACGTCTGCGCACCGCTTCTGCATCATCTGCAACAGCGTCATGCGGCTGCAACCGGCAAAGCCGTTGCCGCCGATGACGTGCCGGTTGCCACGCTCGGAAATGACCATGTCGGTCCAGTAGGCAAAGTTCTCGCGGATCAGCTCGTAGCTTTCCGGATCCGCGTCGAGGAACTCGTCCAGCGTCTCGTCGGAAAAGACCACGCCGAAGCCGAACGTGTCGTCGGCCCGGTTCTGCTCGTAGATCTCGATGTCGAACTCGGGACGGCGCTTCTTGGTCAGAAGAGCGAAATACATCCCGCCCGGACCGCCACCAATAACCGTAATCTTCATCGCTTCCTCCGTGCCGCTGTGCTTCGTTGCGGGCGCAAAGGCCCGCCCTGCCGCTCCGGCCTATTGAAACGCCTGCAACCCGGTGATCGCCCGCCCGAGAATGAGGGCGTGAACGTCGTGGGTGCCTTCGTAGGTGTTGACCGCTTCGAGATTCATGACGTGCCGGATAACGTGGAACTCGTCGGAAATGCCGTTGCCGCCGTGCATGTCGCGGGCGGCGCGCGCGATCTCGAGCGCCTTGCCGCATGAATTGCGCTTGATGAGCGATATGGCGGGCAGCGGAAGCTCGCCCGCGTCCATCAGGCGCCCGGCCTGCACGCAGGCAGTAAGGCCCAGCCCGATCTCGGTAGCCATGTCGGCCAGCTTCTTCTGGAACAGCTGCGTCATGGCAAGCGGCTTGCCGAACTGCTTGCGATCGAGCCCGTATTGGCGGGCCGCGGCAAAGCAGAACTCAGCCGCGCCCATCGCACCCCATGCAATGCCGAAACGCGCCTTGTTGAGGCACGAAAACGGACCTTTCAGCCCCTTCACTTCGGGAAACATGTTTTCTTCGGGAACGAAAACCTCGTCCATGACGATCTCACCGGTGATCGATGCGCGCAACGAGAACTTGCCCTCGATCTTGGGCGTGGTCAGCCCTTCCATCCCGCGTTCGAGCACGAAGCCGCGAATGTCTCCGGCATCGTCCTTGGCCCAGACGACCATGACATCGGCGATGGGCGAATTGGTGATCCACATCTTCGCGCCGCTGAGCGAATAGCCGCCATCGACTTTCTTCGCGCGCGTCGTCATGCCCGCGGGATCGGAGCCAGCGCCCGGTTCGGTCAGGCCGAAACAGCCGACAAATTCGCCGGTGGCCAGCCTGGGCAGATACTTGTCCTTCTGCGCCTCGGTGCCGAATTCGTGAATCGGAAACATGACGAGCGAGCTCTGCACCGACATGGCGGAACGATAACCGCTGTCGACGCGCTCAACCTCGCGGGCGATCAGGCCGTAGGAAACATAGTTCGTGCCCGCACAGCCGTAGCCGTCGATCGTGCAGCCGAGCATGCCCTGTTCGCCCAGCTCGCGCATGATTTCGCGGTCGAATTTCTCGTGCCGGTTCGCTTCGAGCACGCGCGGCATCAGCTTGTCCTGACTGTAGGCGCGCGCCGCATTGGCGATGATCTTCTCGTCCTCCTCGAGCATCGCCTCGATGCCGAGCGGATCTTCCCAGGCGAACGCCGCGCTCACGAGGCCGCCTCCTCGATCACGGCGGTCGTCTCGATTTCGATCCTGGCGCGTTGCTCGACGAGCCGGGTGACGCCGACGCAGGCCATGCAGGGATAGCTGCGCCCCAGCACTTCGCGCCAGACTTCGCCGACTTCCTTCAGGCGACCGGCGTATTCATCCATGTCGGTGACGTACCAGGTCATGCGCACGATATCGGACGGCTCGGCGCCTGCAGCCGCGAGGATCTCGCGGGTATTGCTCAGCGTCTGCCGCAACTGGTCGATGAAGTCGTCGCTCTCGAACTGTTCCTGCGCGTTCCAGCCGACCACACCGGCAGTGAACACCAGCGTGCCCCGCGCCTTGATGCCGTTGGAATATCCGCTCGGCCGAGCCCAACCTTCGGGCAGCAATGCCTGTTTCATGTACCGGTCCTGTCCTGATGGTCCGCAAGGTGCTGCCGCGCGATGACGACCTTCTGCACTTCGGACGCCCCTTCGTAGATGCGCAGGGCGCGGATCTCGCGGTAGAGTTCCTCGACCTTCATGCCTTTCTTCACGCCCAGACCGCCAAAGAGCTGCACTGCCTTGTCGATCACTTGCTGAGCGTGATCGGTCGCGTAGAGCTTGGCCATCGCTGCCTCGCGCGTGACGCGATCCTTGCGCGTGTCGCGGGTCCACGCGGCACGGTAAATGAGAAGCGCCGCGGCATCGACGTCCAGCGCCATTTCCGCCAGCTGCTGCTGCGCGCTGGGAAGTTCGGCCAGCGTTCCGCCAAACATCTCGCGCGTCAGCGCCCGGTCCGTCGCCTCGTCCAGCGCGCGGCGGGCAAACCCCAGCGCGGCTGCGCCGACCGTGGTGCGGAACACGTCAAGCGTGCCCAGCGCCATGCCCATGCCCCGCCCCGGCTCGCCAAGACGTCGCGACTCGGCGATCGCGCAGTCCGCAAACAGGAGAGTGGCCAGCGGATGCGGAGCGATGGTCTCGATCCGCTCGGCGATCTCGAAGCCGGGAGTGCCGGCATCGACGATGGCCGCAGAGATCTTCGCCGGATTGTCCGCATCGCGCGCGAACAGCGTGTAGAAATCGGCGATCCCGCCGTTCGAGATCCAGGTCTTGCCGCCGTTCAGGACGAGCGCGCCGTCCTTGTATCCGAATGCGGTCTGCATCGCCGCCACGTCGGACCCGGCATTCGGCTCCGACAAGGCGAATGCGGCGATCTTCGAGCCATCGGCGACGGCAGGCAGATAGGCCGCCTTCTGCGCCTCGCTGCCGTAAAGGCTGATCGCGCCCGATCCCAGGCCCTGCATGGCAAAGGCGAAGTCGGCAATGCCTTCGTGACGGGCCAGCGTCTCGCGGATCAGGCAGAGGCTGCGCACGTCCAGCTTTTCAGTCACTCCGCCATAGGCAGCGGGCACGGCGTAGCGCAGCCATCCGCCCTCGCCCAGCTTGCGGACGAGCGCGCGGCAGATCGCATCGACATCATCGTGCGCGCCGCCACAGACGGGCGGGAGTTCGCGGCTTGCCCATGCGTCGAGCTCTGTGGCCAGACTACGGTGGGCGTCGTCAAGGAACGGCCAGTCGAGAAAGCTGAGATCGGCCATCAATCGCCCTCGAACACCGGCTTTTCCTTGGCGACGAAGGCCTTGTAGGCGCGTTCGAAATCCCTGGTCTGCATGCAGATCGCCTGGGCCTGGGCCTCCGCTTCGATCGCGGTGTCGAGGCTCATGTCCCATTCCATGTTGAGCTGATTCTTGGTTATCCCGTTGGCGAAGGTCGGACCCGCGGCGATCCGGCGGGCCATGTCCATCGCGGCTTCCTCAAGCTCGGCCTGCGGGACGATACGGTTGAAGAAGCCCCAGCGTTCGCCTTCCTCCGCGCTCATGTTGCGGCCGGTGAAGAGAAGGTCGCTCGCACGACCCTGCCCGATGATGCGCGGCAGGATGGCGCAGGCACCCATGTCGCAACCGGCAAGGCCGACGCGGTTGAACAGGAACGCCGTCTTCGTTTCGGGCGTGGCGATCCGGTAGTCGGACGACATCGAGATGATCGCCCCCGCCCCTACGCTGACCCCTTCGACGGCGGCGACGATGGGTTGCGGACAGCCGCGCATGGCCTTGACCAGATCGCCGGTCATGCGCGTGAAGCGCAGCAGCTCGGGCATGGCCATCTTGGTCAACGGACCGATGATGTCGTGCACGTTCCCGCCCGAGCAGAAATTGCCCCCGGTGCTGCCGAACACGACGACTTTGGTCTTCTCGCAATAGACCAGCGCACGGAACATATCGCGCAATTCGGCATAGGATTCGAAAGTGAGGGGGTTCTTCTGGTCCGGGAGATTCAGCGCCACGCGGCCAACGCCATCGGCAAAGCTCCACAGGAAATGGGTGGGCGCAAAAGTCTCCGGGTTGAAGGACATGAAAGCTCCTGCCTCTGATTGCCAGTTATTTTAGGTTTAAAATAGATTGACGTCAATCGGCCAAAATCAAAATTTTTAGGTTTAAATTAAATTGGCCGCCGGATCAGGACGGGACGAGGGCGAGCACCCTGAGCGGGCTGCCCGAACCCTGCTTGATCTTGAGCGGCGGGGCGACGATCACCGTGCCGGTTGCCGGCAGCTTGTCGAGGTTTTCAAGGCACTGCAGGCCATACCGTCCGGCGCCGTGAAGCAGGCTGTGCGCGGGATAGGGGGGCTCCAGCAGATGGGCCTGCCCGGCATCGGTGCCGATGGTCTCCACGCCAAACCCGATGATGTCGCGTTCGTTCAGCAGGAACTCGATTGCATCGGTCGCCGGTCCGGGCGTGTGGGCGCCATCCTCGCGGCGGTTGCAATAGGCCTCGACATCGCGCTTCGACCAGTCGGTGCGCATCAGCACCCAGCTCCTGGCGGGGATCCTGCCGTGCGTCTCTTCCCACTTCCTCAGGAAATCAGCGGTCAGCAGAAAATCCGGATCGGCGGCGCACTCGGCCGAGCAGTCGACGACGACCGCCTCGCCAATGAAGTCCCTGGCGGGCAAGGCATCGACCGAATTGTCTTCGAGATCCTTGCCCGTCACCCAGTGAACCGGCGCATCGAAATGCGTGCCGGTATGCTCGCAGACGGAAAAGTTGTTCCAGAACCAAGCCACACCGCGCTCGTCGTAACGCGAGATTTCCTCCCGGCTGAACCCCGCCGCCTGGCCGAACTCGGGCGGGAGGACGAGAGTCGGGGTTTCTTCGCTGAGCGTCTGCGTCAGGTCGACCACGCGTATCCCGCCGGAGGCGACCGCGCCCAAGAGACTGCCAAGAACATCCGCATTGCTGGCCATAACCCGCTCCTTTGAAAACCGTCACCCGACGATATTTTAGGGTTTAACTATTATCCCCGATCCAGGCGATTGCAAGACCTGCCTGCCGGGAGAGCGGATTGCACCTCAGGCAAATTCGGTTAGTTGGGCGAACTTGCCACGGGCATAGAGCAGCGGGGCTAGCTCCGGCTTGGAGGCGGAATGGACAATATCGGCGATCACGATGCCGTGACTGCCGGTATCGACGATCCAGGCAACGCGGCAGTCGAACGATACGACAGCATCGGCCAGCACCGGCGCACCGGTCACTTCCTCCCGCCATTCGCCCATCGCAAAGCGGTCTTCGGCTCCGTTTGGCGCGGGCGTGGCGAACTGCGTTGCGAGGTCGGCCTGCTCCGCGTTCAGGATATTGACGCAGATCTTGCGCGAGGCGGCGATCAGCCCGAAGGTATAGCCCGCGCGGTTGATCGAGACGAGCAGGCGCGGTGGCGCCGCTGAAAGCGAACAGACCGCCGTCGCCGTCAGCCCCGCCCGGTCGCCATCGTGTTCGGTCGTTATCACCGAAACCCCGGCAGCGAGCTGCTGCATGCCGGTGCGGAACTGGTCGAGCGATATGGTCATGTCGCGCTCCCTTCCGGCCTTCAGGCCCGCGTGTTGGCGCGCGCGATCAGCTCCCGCGCGGCGTCCGGCTCGACGATCGCGGGGAAGAAATTGTGCGGGCGGGGGAAATTCGGGAAGAACTTCTGATCGGCGAAGAGGCGGTTCTTCGCGCATTCCTCCAGCAGCATGGCCGCCGCCGGTTCGAGCGGCTCCAGCAGCAGGTTGTTGAACTCGTATGCCCACTTGCCGTGGAGATACCACCAGTCGTCGTTGACCTGCTTCATCCACGCCGCGTCGAAGGGCTTGCCTTCGTGCGCCGTGATGCGGTCGGCCACGAACTTGGCCATGCGCTGCGCGTTGTTGCCGCCCTGCCCGCCGATGGGATCGAAGGCGATCGCGGTGTCGCCCACCGGCATGATCAGCGCACCTGACGGCAGGCGACCGAAGCCCTCCCGCACGGTCGGCGGGAAACGCCCGATCAGCCATGCGAAATCGTCTCCGGTCACGTATTCCATACCCTTGACGTTTTCCCATTCCCAGGGCGCGTGCTCCTTGATCAGTTCCTTGCTGATCTCGACGATGTCCTGCCCGGACGCGCATTCGCCGAACCGGTCGAAGGCCTTGCCCGCCTTGGCTTCCCACAGCAGGCACCAGGTGGCGCCGTGGGTCTTGTGGGTGAAGGGCACCCAGAAATATTCGCCCGTATCGCCGAAGAAGTTGAACTTCACGGGTTCGAATCCGCCGCATTCCTTCTGCCAGCCGGTCACGCCCGTCACCACGACCATGGCGAGGTTGCGCTGCGGCTTGTCGTAAACGCTGCGCACGGCATCGCGCGGGATCAGGTTGCCGAGATCGGCCTTGCCTGCCGCCAGCATCGTCACATCGGAATTCTGCGCGATCTCGTCGGTCCGCTCGGGCGTGACGGCCTCGATCACCAGCTTGCCGCCGCGGCTCTCCAGATCGTTCATCCAGCGATGAACGCGCATCCGCATGTCGATGCCGCTGCCCAGCGAGCCCCAGTTGCCGACGACGCGCATATGCGCCTCGCCTGCGAGTTCGGGCTTGAAGTCGAGCAGCACGCCCATGCCGCCGAACATGTCCTGGCTCCAGTGGTCCATGCCCAGCTCGCGCTCGACATCGATAGTCTCGCCATAGAGATAGGCCGTGCCAGTCGGACGGCCTTCAAGCCATTCGTCGGCCGTGCGGTCGGAATAGAGCGTCACTTCGTGCCCGTCGCGCAGCAGGGCATATGCCGCAACGAGGCCGGTCGTGCCTGCACCGATAATTGAAACCCTTGCCATGGATTGGCTCTCCCTGTGTCTGGCTATGTGGGAGAGTGGACCATTCGCGCAGGCCCGCGGCTATTCAGTTTGTGCTGCGACGATGCGGCGAATGCGCGCGAGTTGCAGCGCACGCGCAGGCGAGACTCAGTTGCGCGAGCGGCGCAGCGTGTTGGACGGTTTCTCGCCGAAAACCGCCGCATATTGCGACGCGAACCGGCCCAGTTGTTCGAATTTCCAGCGCATGGCGACTTCGGTGACCGACTCGCTGCATCCGGGCCGTTCCAGCGTCTCGCGCACGCGATCAAGCCGGTAGCGGCGCACGTATTGCATGGGGGTCATGCCGCGAAACCGGCGAAAACTCTCGAACAGGGTGCGGGTCGAAACCTCGCTTGCCTCGACGAGATCGGAAACCGAGATTTCTTCCCGCGCATGGGCGGCGATATATTCCTCGGCACGCTTCACCGCGCGGGGCACGGCCGGCGAGTGCTTTTCGACCATGTCTGAAAAGCTGTGACGGCGGCTGATCAGCAGCGCCGCGAAGAACGAATCCTCGAAATGGCGCTGCGCTTCGGAATGTCCGAGCACGCCAGCCCCGTTCTCGAAATCCTGCACAATGAGATCGACGATACCGCGCGCCGCCGCCATTTCGGGACGATCCCAGCTGACATTGTTCTCGAAATCGAGCCTTCCGGGCAGATAGCAGCCGAACCACTGCTCGGCGAAACGTTCGAGCGAGGGACGATCGATCCGTACGATCAGCTTGCGGCAATGCTGCGACCATTCCATCGAAAGGTCGTCGTTCGGGTTAATCAGGCAGGCCTGGCCAGAGCGCAATTCGATTTCGTTGGAATTGCTGACGATCCGGGCCGAACCGTCCCGTACGATCTGCAGCAGATAGAAATTCTCGAACTGCACCGGGTCGATCCGAACGTCCCGGCCGTAATCGGCCCAGCTCACCGCCAGCGCACGGATCGGGGCGTGGTTGAAGCGGACTGTTCCGCCGCTCAGTTCATTGCCTGGTTGCAGCTTGTGCGAGCAGAAAATCTGGCCGACTTCCTGTCGCGCATGGTCAAGATCGCTCGTCTCGAAGAGACTGTGGGCGCTGAGCATTGGCATCGCGTGCATGTCGGTGTCTCCCGTTCCTGAAAGGAATAGGCCCTCTGCCGCCCGGCTACACGCGACAGAGGCGCGCGACAAAGGCGCGCGACAAAGGCGCATCAGTCAATCTGTCACGGGCACGCACCTGTGGCAAGTTGATTTATGTCTAAAATATTTCAGGCAAGCTTCTGCAGTTGCGGCATGAGCGGCATGTGACCCTCAGGCCCCATCGCGCTGTAACCGCCGTCTACGGGCACTTCACCGCCGGTGATGTACGACGCGGCGGAAGAGGCCACGAAGGCCGCGACTTCGGCAACTTCCTCGGCATTGGCGACGCGGCCCATCAGGTTGAGCGGCGCGGAAGTCGCATCGGCATGCGCCCGGTCGCCCCCGGTCAGTCCGTCGAACGGATCGGACCAGATATGGCCGAGCACCAGCAGGTTCACACGGATACCGTCGGCGGCATATTCGACCGCCTGCGTCCTGGAGAGGTGGCGCATGGTGGCTTTCGCCACGGGGTAGGCCCACCGCCCGATATGCGGATAGGCCCCCGAGATCGAGCCGATGTTGACGATATTGCCGCCCGACCTCCTGAGATGCGGGCGCGCCATCTCGCCAAGAATGGCGGCCGAAACCGCATTGGTATTGATCGTATCGAGCCATGTGGCCCGATCCGTCGCCGCGCCCTCGTCGCCATAGGAGGCGGCGTTGTTGACCACCACGTCGAGCGAACCGAAAGTCTCGATCGACCTGGCGACGAGTATCTCGAGCGAGGCATCGTCGCGGATGTCGGTCTCGACGAACAGCGCGCGCTCGCCCAGTTCGGCCGCGATCGCCTCGCCCTTGTCCACGGTGCGCGCGGCAACGACGACATTGGCTCCGACGGCATGGAACTTGCGGGTGATGGCAGCGCCTATCGACGCTGCCCCGCCCGTAACGATCACGGTCTTTCCGTTGAAATCGCTCATCGTGCTGCCCCCGGTCAGAACGCGTAACCGACGGTCAGGCTCGCCTCGCGCCCGCGATTCCACACGCCTTCGTAAACCTGAAAGGCATCGCCATAGACGCCGGACAACAGGAAATGCTTGTCGAACACGTTCTTGACCGCGGCGGTGACGCTCCACTTCTCGTCCGCATCGCGCCAGGTCACATTGGTATCGACCAGATGATAGCCGCCTTGCGCGATCTGCGGCGTGTTGAAGGTGTCGTTGTAGAACCTGCTGCGATAGGCCCAGTCGACGCGCGGAGTCAGCGTGCTGCCGTCGCCGAACATCACTTCCTTTTGCAGACCGGCCGACAGGGTCCATTTCGAGATGCGCTCGAACGCATTGTCCGCGGAAACGAAGGTCGTTGCCTCGTCGATGTCGTCGTAGGAGGCATCGGTCAGGCCAACTGCAAACTCCGCGAACCAGCCATTGCCGGGGCTGAGTTTCAGTTCCGCCTCGAACCCCTTGATGGTGGCGCTTGCCGCATTGCGGAACACCGGCGCGACGCTTGTAAACACCTGGATCTGAAGATCCTTGTAGTCATTGTAGAAGCCCGCAATGTTCACTTGCAGCGGCCCTGTGGTGAACTTCACGCCCGCTTCGTAGGCATCGACCTTCTCGGGATTGAACGATGGGATCTGCTTGACCGGATCGGGCTCGTCGGTCGTGAAGGGATAGACGATCGGCGGGAACACGCGCTGGGTGAAGCCGCCCGATTTGAACCCGCGCGAGAAGTTGCCGTAGACCATCAGGTCGGGCGTGGGCCGGTAGGCAAGGTTCACCATCGGCGTAACCTCGGAGAACTTGCGCCGGGCAGTCACATTGGGGAGGATCGGAGTGCCCGGCGCAAAGAACGGCGCGTCGAACGGCGGCAGGAAGGCGACGTAGTTCTCGAAGATTTCCTGATCCGGCGTGAACTCCTTGTTGTCCCTGGTGTAACGCAGGCCCGCCGTCAGATCGAGGCCGTCGGCGATCTCGAAAGTGCCCTGCCCAAAGAAGGCGAGACTCTTGTTCTTGAATTCGCCGCCCGAGCGGAACCGCGAAACGGTGAAGTCCAGCAGGTTTTCGTTGTTGCCCCACTCGCGGAAATAGTAGGCGCCAAGGATCCAGTTGAGGCGCCCGTCGAAGGACTCGCCAAGAAGCTGGAGTTCCTGGCTGAACTGCTTCTGCCGATAGATATCGACGTATTGCGCGATCCGCACCGGGGTGCCGTCGCCGTCGCGCGCGAACTCGCTGTCGAGACTGCGATAGGCGGTGATCGACTTGAGCGTGATGCTGCCGCCAAGCTCGAATGTCGAGATCAGGCTGACACCCCAGACATCCGAATCCGAATAGGACGGGGCCGTGCCCAGGTTCTTCCCGCGACCAACAATGTAACGGTCGTCGACGCAGCCCGGCACGCCGGGATTGGGCGTCCCGTCGAGAGTGCACGGCACCATCGCTCCGCCCGCCATCACATTGGCAAGCACGTTGTTGATGTCCGCGAAAGGCGGCGCCGCACGGGTGAAGCCGTAGGCGAAGCCCAGAGCGGTAACGGGCGCGCCGTTCTCCCTCGCGTGGGTGCCGTCGAAGGCCAGATCGAACGTCGTCGATGAACTCGGCTCGAAACGGAGAGCAAGACGACCGACGAGGCGGTTGGAATTGCCGAGGTCGATCCCATCGGTCCGCTTCACATAGCCGTCGCGACCGAAATAGGCAGCCGAAGCGCGCGCAAACAGCGTGTCGGTGAGCGCGCCGTTGACCATGCCCTTGATCGCCACCTGATCGTCGGTGCCATAGGTCGCGCTGAACTTGCCCGCGGTCTCGGAACCGGGCGCCTTTGTCGTGATCGAGATCGCGCCACCGATAGTGTTGCGCCCGAACAGCGTCCCTTGCGGGCCACGCAACACCTCGATCCGCTCGAAGTCGACAAGGTCGAGGATCGAGCCCACCGACCGCGCGACATAGACGCCATCGACATAGACCCCCACGCCC
>JAGREJ010000130.1 GCA_020446595.1 Novosphingobium sp.
AGCCCCGGCCAGTCCTGCGCGCGTTTCAGCAGCGCGGGAATATCGAACTTGCCGTCAGGCGAATGGGCGATCACGGCATTGGGCGCGCCCGACAGCCGGATGCGCCGCGTCAGCGCGCGGGTGTCGACGCCCGCCAGCCCGATCTTTCCCTTAGCCGCCAACCATTCCTCGAACTTGCCGCGCGAACGGAAATTGCTCGGCTCGGTCACCTGCTCACGCACGACGCAGCCGACCGCGCTGTCCACCTTCGATTCCAGATCCTCGTCGTTCACGCCGACATTGCCGATGTGCGGAAAGGTGAAAGTGACGATCTGCGCAGCATAGCTCGGATCGGTCATCACTTCCTGATAGCCGGTCATGGAGGTGTTGAAGCACACCTCGCCCACCGCTTCGCCAGTCGCGCCGAACCCCCTGCCCCAGATTACCGAGCCGTCGGCAAGCACGAGGACTCCCGTCGCGGCTTCCGGTTTCGGCACGTGCGAAGATGCGGCGTCGGCCATGAGGCGCTCCGTTTGGTGGGTTTCGGCGATAGGTGCTAAGTCCCATGGGCTAGTGGCCATTGTGCACTGCGTCAAGGCGCGAGACGTGCAAATTCCGTCTCCCGCTGTTAACAAGCCCGGATTGACCCCAACCTGTTGCACGAAAGCCAGGCAAACATGCTGCGCGAAGATATCAAGACTGCCCAGATTTCCGCCATGAAGGGCGGCGACAAGCCCCGCACCGCCGCCCTGCGCCTGATTCTCGCCAAGATAAAGGACCGCGACATCGAACTGCGCACGGCCTCCAGTCAGCCGGACGACGATACGCTCGTCACCGAGGTTCTCCAGAAGATGGCGAAACAGCGCAAGGAATCGATCGAGCTGTTCGAACAGGGCGGCAGGCAGGATCGCGCCGACGAGGAAAAGGCCGAACTGGCGGTGATCGAGGAGTTCCTTCCGAGCCAGATGGACGAGGCGGCGACCAGGGCCGCCATCGAGGAGGTCAAGGCGGCGGTCGGCGCGGAATCGATCAAGGACATGGGCAAGGTCATGGCCGAGCTGAAAGCCCGCCATGGCGCAGTGCTCGACATGGGCCTGGCTAGTTCGTTGGTGAAGGCGAGCTTTGGCTGACTTGCTCCTGCCGTGTCTCGACTTCGCTCGACACGAACGGTACTTTCAATGCCCATCAATTCCCGTTCGTATCGAGCGGAGGCCGCAGGCCGCAGTCGAGATACATTGAGTTAAAATGGCATTCTGGTGCTACATTTTACGCTGCGCCGACGGCAAATATTACACCGGCCACACCGACCATCTGGAAAGGCGCGTAGGCGAGCATCAAAGCGGTTTGGTCCAGGGGTTCACTTCAGCCCGACGCCCCGTCGAACTTGTCTGGGCGGCGGAATTTCCCACACGCCATGAGGCTCTATCCACAGAATTGCGCGTCAAAAAGTGGTCTCGAGCGAAGAAAGAAGCTCTGATGGCTCAGGACTGGGATCGACTGTCCTATTATTCGAAACCGCCGGGCGAACGTGTCTCGACTTCGCTCGACACGAACGGGTAGAAGCAGGCAATGCTATCCCCCCAATGGCTTGATGAACTGCGTTCGCGCGTCACGCTTTCGGGCGTGATCGGTCGCACCACGCGGCTCACCAAGGCCGGGCGCGAGTGGAAGGCCTGCTGCCCGTTCCACAACGAGAAAACGCCCAGCTTCACCGTCAACGACGAGAAGGGCTTCTACCACTGCTTCGGCTGCGGCGCGCATGGCGATGTCATCAGATGGATGACCGATCAGCGCGGCCTGCAATTCATGGATGCAGTCAAGGAACTGGCCGCCGAAGCGGGCATGGAAGTCCCGGCGCCCGATCCGCGCGCGGCGCAGGCGGCGGAAAAGCGCGCTACGCTGCACGACGTGATGCAGGCCGCGCAGGACTGGTTCGTCGATAACCTGCGCAGCGCCGATGGCGCCTCGGCGCGCGCCTATCTCGAAAAGCGCGGAATTACTCCTGCAACCGCCGAGAAGTTCGGCTTCGGCTTTGCGCCCGACAGCAAACAGGCGATGAACCGCGCCTTGTCGCGCTTCCCCGACGACATGCTGATCGAGGCGGGCCTGCGAATCTCGGTCGAGGATCGCGATCCCTACGACCGCTTCCGGGGCCGTCTGATGCTGCCGATCCGCGACGCGCGCGGGCGGGTTATCGCGTTCGGCGGTCGCTTGCTGGAGGATCGCGAAGGCGCGCCCAAATACCTCAACTCGCCCGATACGCCGCTGTTCGACAAGGGGCGCACGCTCTACAACCTGCACAACGCCGCGCCCGCCGCGCGCAAGTCCGGGCGGCTGATCGTGGTCGAAGGCTATATGGACGTGGTCGCGCTGGCGGCGGCGGGCATCGAGGAATGCGTCGCACCGATGGGCACCGCCCTCACCGAGCAGCAGATCGAGCTGCTGTGGCGGCAGGTCGAAAGTCCCATCCTGTGTTTCGATGGCGACGCGGCGGGCCAGCGTGCCGCCATGCGTGCGATCGGCAGGGCGCTACCGATGCTGCGGCCAGCGCATAGCTTGCGGATCGTCTCGCTGCCGCAAGGGCTCGATCCCGACGATCTGGTCAGGCGCGACGGTGTTGCCGCGATGGAGGCCCTGCTGGAGGGCGCGCGCAGCCTCGTCGATACGCTTTGGCTTGCCGAGAGTCAGGCCGTGCCGCTTGCCACGCCCGAGGACAAGGCGGGCCTCAAGGCGCGATTGCTGGCCCATGTCGATGCCATCGGCGATCAGGACATTCGCTCGCTCTACCGGCGTGAGTTGCTGGAGCAGTTTTCAGCCTTCGCTTTTCCGAAGCGCGAGTTTCGACCGGATTTCCGGCGCGGCGTGCCCCTCCCTGCACGCTCTCCGTCGCAGAATATCGAGCGTCTGCGCCGCTCCACCGGCAGCAATGGCGCTCGCAACGCCTTGCTCGGTGCGGTGGTGTCCGGGTTGGTTCTTTGGCCCGACGAGATCGGTCGCAATGCGGAATCCCTGTCCAGGCTAGCTTCCGAAGATGCGAGGATCGATGCCTTGCTCGAAACCTTCGACACATCGGAAAAGCTTGAAAGCAATCAATTGCGAACCATATTCGCCGATAAGGGATTTCGCCTGCCCGGTTCGGATGAGACGGAACGCATGCGTTTTCCCTTTTTGGCAGAGAATGCGGATGCCGATTTTGCAGGTGCGGTCCTGCGTCAGGCGATCGACCTGCTGGTCGAGCAACCGGCGCTTGAGGCTGCGGCAAGTCTGGCGCTGACGCGGTACGAAACGGACCTGACCGACGAGGCCAGGCTGGAGCATGAGCGACTCGTGAAGAGAAAACTGGAATTTGATGCACGTATGAGGCAAATGGCCGAAACCAGAACTGCCGCGCGCGCGAACGAACCGGCAGAATCCAGGGCGGAATAATGGCGACGAAGAAGCAAGAAGAAACCGAGACTACCGATCGCGAAGATGGCGGCGATGCCCCACTGATCGATCTCAACGAAGCTTCGATCAAGAAGCTGATCGCGCGCGCCAAGCGCCGCGGCGTCATTACCTATGACGAATTGAACGAGGCCCTGCCCCAGGACCAGATGTCTTCCGAGCAGATCGAGGACGTCATGTCGGCGATCTCGGAGATGGGCGTCAATATCGTCGAGAGCGACGAGGACGCGCAGGGCGAGGACGACGATGGCCCGGACGAGATCGACGCCACCGGCAGCGATTCGACTCCGACCAAGCCGGTCGAGACCAAGAAGAAGGAAACCGTCGAGCGCACCGACGATCCGGTTCGCATGTACCTGCGCGAGATGGGCGCGGTCGAACTGCTCAGCCGCGA
>JAGREJ010000131.1:0-600 GCA_020446595.1 Novosphingobium sp.
CAATCCGTCCTGCAGGCAATTTTAGGCAGCAGCAGAGGTACGCACGTTCGAGCGAACCGAGATGTTCATGCCGATGAAACCTGCAACGCCCGAAAGGATCGCGCCGATCACGAAGCCGGTGGCCGAAATCGGACCAAGAAACAGCGCGACGATCACCGCGACGACCACGCCGACAATGGCGATGGTCGTATACTGCCGCTTCAGGTAGGCCTGTGCGCCTTCCTGGATCGCCGCTGCGATTTCCTGCATTTTTTCGTTGCCCGCCGGTGAAGCGAGCACCTGGCGGCTGGTGAATGCGCCGTAAAGCACGGCGACAATGCCTAAAATGATTGCGATCGCGACAAGGTCCACGGAACGCCCCTCCTGCTGCATATACAAAAAGCCCGGACGCCTGTTGGCATTCCGGCAAGCCGGGAGGCGCTAGAGCCTAGGCGACGGGGGTGCAACCCCAAATTGGCGGCTTTTCCCGGAAAAAGGATGCTTCAGTGCCGGTGGCCAAGGCCGTCCGGATCGGGAAACGAAACGCCATCGACAATCAGCGGGCATGCGCCTTGTGGCAAGACCTCGCCAATTCGTGTCGCCGGGACCGGCGGCGCGTGC
>JAGREJ010000131.1:766-3797 GCA_020446595.1 Novosphingobium sp.
TCCATCATTGCTGTAACGTGGGGCGCGAGAGCCCTGCCTTCGGCCAGCAGCGGGACCGGGCGGTTGAACACCGTCAGGTGATCCGCGTGCCCCTCGAAACCAAGCATGGCGCGGCCAAGCGTGCCCGTCACCCATACTGCGTCTCCCGTCCTCGTGTTGCGGCGATCGGGCACCGGGACATGCGTCGCGCGGCCGATTGCGGTGAGGCCAAACACGCGCGCGCCCTCGGCTCGCACCGTGTCTCCGCCCAACAGGGGCACGTCGAATGTGTCCAGGGCTTCGCGCAATCCCTCGACAAAGCGGGCATCGCCATCGCCGAGGCTGTAGCCGAGCAGAACGCCCAGCGGTTCCGCGCCCTTGGCAGCAAGGTCCGACAGGTTTACCGCGACCAGCTTCCAGGCGGCATCGGCAAGATCGGCATCGGCGCGGAAATGCGTGCCTTGCGCCATCATGTCGTGAGTGAGAACGAGTGTCTCGCTACCCAGATCGAGCACGGCGCAATCGTCATCGAGACCGCGGGCGGCAGGTGATCGCGCCAGCGCGCGCAGGGAATCAATGAAGGCGAGTTCGCCGCTCAGCGCGCATCCTTCGCAATGCCATCGAGCACGCCATTGACGAATTTTGCCTCGCGTTCGTCGAAGAACGCATGGGCGACATCGACGTATTCGCTGATCGCCGCCCCGGTGGGCACGTCCTTGCGGGCGATCAGTTCATAGGCGCCTGCGCGCAGGATCTGCGTCATGGTCTTGTCGAGCCGCGCGAGTGTCCAGCCTTGGGCCAGCTTGCCCGTTATCAACGCATCGATCTCCTCGCGCCGCGCGAGGACGCCTTTCACCACATCGTCGAAGAAGGCGGTTTCGGCCTGCGCGTATTGGTCATCGTCAATTTCCGCACCGAGACGATGCTGGTGG
Source organism: Novosphingobium sp. (assembly GCA_020446595.1). Lineage (GTDB taxonomy): Bacteria > Pseudomonadota > Alphaproteobacteria > Sphingomonadales > Sphingomonadaceae > Novosphingobium. The sequence goes on from JAGREJ010000131.1 coordinate 1,678, forward strand.
AATTCGTCGAGCAGCTTGGCCTCGTGTGTGCCTTCCATCTCATGCTGGTAGAGCGCCTGCACGGCGGCAAGACGTGCTGCGGCACGCGCCTTGGATCGCGCTTTCATATGCCGAGCCTCGCTTCGATCGAGCGCGCGTGCGCCGGCAGGCCCTCGGCTTCTGCCAGGGCGATGGCGGCCGGACCGATGGCCTTGAGCGCGTCCTCGCCCAGTTCGATGAAGCTTGTGCGTTTCATGAAGTCGAGCACCGAAAGGCCCGAGGAGAAGCGCGCGCGCCGTCCGGTCGGAAGCACGTGGTTCGGTCCGGCGACATAATCACCCACCGCTTCGGGCGTATGGCGGCCCAGGAACACCGATCCGGCATGGCGAATCTGCGCGAACAGCACTTCGGGATTGGCAGTGGCAATCTCGACGTGTTCGGCGGCGAGCGCATTGGCAAGGGCAGGGGCCTCATCGAGACTGGCGACCTCAATGATGACGCCATGCGCGTTCCAGCTTTCGCTCGCCACTCTGGCCGATGGCAGCATGGCCAATTCCACGCCCACCCGGTCGGCAACGTTATCGGCAAGCACGGGATCGTCGGTGATGAGGATCGACTGGGCCAGCGGATCGTGCTCGGCCTGACTGAGAAGGTCCGCCGCGATCCAGTCCGCATCGTTCTGCCCGTCGGCAATGACGAGGATTTCGCTCGGCCCGGCTACCATGTCGATGCCGACCACGCCGTAGAGCTGGCGCTTCGCCTCCGCGACCCAGGCGTTGCCCGGACCGGTAATGACATCGACCGGCTTTATGCGCTGTGTGCCATGGGCCAGCGCGGCAATTGCCTGCGCGCCGCCGATCCGCCAGACCTCGTCGACCCCGGCGAGATGCGCGGCGGCCAGCACCAGTTCGTTGACCTTGCCGCCCGGTGTCGGTGTGACCACGACCAGCCGCTCCACGCCTGCAACCTTGGCGGGGATTGCGTTCATCAGCAGCGATGAGGGGTAGGCCGCACGTCCGCCCGGCACATAGAGCCCCGCGGCATCGACAGCGCGCCATCTGGCGCCAAGCCGGACGCCCGTATCATCGGTATAGTCACGATCCTCGGGAAGCTGCGCCGTGTGAAAGGCGGCGATGCGCTGCGCGGCCAGCTCAAGCGCGGCACGCAGGTCAGGTTTCAGTTCGTCAAACGCTGCACGGCATTCCGCCGGCGTTATCGTCCACTCGTGATCTTCGTTGAGCGAATGGTTGTCGAAGCGGTTGCTGTATTCCAGCAGGGCAGCGTCGCCCCGGTTGCGGACGTCCTCAATAATGCGCGAAACATCGTGCGAGACATCTTCGCTGCTTTCGCGCCGGTCGCGAACAAGCCGCGCGAAGGCCTTGTCGAAATCGGGATGTGAACTTTGGAGTCGCAACATCAGGCCGGACTCGCAATGGCATTGCGAAAACGCTCCACCATGTGGGCAACCCGCTCATCGGTCTTGAGCGCGGCGCGATTGACGATGAGCCGCGCGGAAATCTGAAGGATTACGCTGGTCTCGACAAGGCCGTTTTCCACCAGTGTCCGACCGGTCGAGACGAGATCGACAATGCGACTGGCGAGGCCGAGGCTGGGAGCGAGTTCCATCGCGCCATTCAGTTTCACGACTTCAGCCTGAACGCCAAGGCTCTCGAAGTGCTTGCGCGTCAGATTTGGATATTTGCTCGCCACGCGCACGTGACTTGCATCGGTGCTGAAATCGGCTCCCTCCGGCTCTGCAACCGACAGGCGGCAGTGACCGAGATCGAGATCGACAGGAGCATAGAGATCCGAATAGGCGAATTCCTCGACCACGTCCGATCCGACAATGCCCATCTGCGCGGCGCCATGGGCTACGAAGGTCGCCACATCGAAAGCGCGCACGCGGATGATGCGCATGTCGGATTGCTCGCAGCCAAAAGCCAGTGCGCGGCTCTTCTTGTCGTGGAATTCCGCGTCGGGAACGATTCCCGCAGCAGCCATCATCGGCAGCGCCTCGTCAAGAAGGCGGCCCTTGGGCACGGCGAAGGTGAGCGGTCGGTTCTGCTCGCTGGACATGGTGCGCGGCTTTAGAGAGTGTTTTGGCGTTCGCAAACCCGCGATTTGCAGCTCGGCGTTCAGGC
>JAGREJ010000132.1 GCA_020446595.1 Novosphingobium sp.
GCTTCCGTGCTTGGCCAGACGCTCGACCTGCTGCGGGAGGGCAAGCCCGCCCGCCTCACCGAGCCAAAGGAGGAGGAAGAGGCGCGGATATTCCGTCAGGCGCAGCTACTGGCCGCCAAGCCGGTGCTCTATGTCTGCAATGTCGAGGAAGAGGCGGCCGCTGAAGGCAACGCCCATTCGGCGCGCGTGTTCGAGAAGGCCAAGGCCGATGGGGCGGAAGCGGTTATCGTTTCCGCGGCGATCGAAGCCGAGCTGATCGGCATGGAACCGGATGAGCGGCTCGCCTACCTAGAGGAAATGGGCCTGCACGAAACCGGTCTCGCCCGCATCATTCGCGCCGGTTACGACCTGCTGCACCTCATCACCTTCTTCACTGTCGGACCGAAGGAAGCGCGGGCATGGACGGTGCACAAGGGCGCCAAGGCCCCCGAAGCGGCGGGTGAAATCCATTCGGACATGCAGCGCGGTTTCATCCGGGCCGAAACCATCGCCTACGACGATTTCGTTGCGCTGGGCGGCGAGAACGCGGCCAAGGATGCTGGCAAGCTGCGGCAGGAAGGCAAGGACTACGACGTGAAGGACGGAGACGTCCTGCACTTCAAGTTCAACGTCTAAGGCGCCAATCCTAACGCACGACGCCCGAAGTGCAGCAATTGTCCTTCTTGGGTGCAGGTGCTCTCGACTTGAGCCAGCATTTCGCGCGGGTGCGGTCCTGCACACCCGGCTTCACATAGGTCCAGGCGCGGCAGCGTGCGTCGGCATCGCATGCTTGCCGGCACAGAGTCGCACTGGCTCGTGACAGCGGGAAGGAATAGTAGTCACCACCCGGACGATTGATGCCGATGTTATAGCGATTGCTTGCCCTGACCTGGCTCGATCCCGTTGCCGTAGCCGTGCTCGCCGCACTACCTGACGAGGATGACGGCGCGAAACCGCCGCGCCTCGACCACGGCGAACCGGTGGAAGTCCTCGACGGTGAATTGTCGCAATAGCCGTATTTGGCCACCAGCCGCCCATCGCTGCGAATGGTCCAGAGCCACTTACCCCAGTAATAGCTGCCATCACGGGGAAATTTGCAACGGTTCGAGGTTGTGCTTCCGACCCAATATCCGGTGAGACGGCATCCCCGGGCCACGCCGCCGACAAGCCGACCGTTGTTCGAATTGTAGCTAATTCCGGCCGCACTGACTTTCGTTACCCGCGTCGCTCCGGTCCATGTGCCGATAAAGGCATTGCGCGTGGATTGCCCGTTGCACCGTGTCGCGGGATCGAAATAGGGCGCCTTGGTGTTGCGGCCCGACCAGCCGTGCCCCGAAGAGCCCGAACTGCCGGAGCCGAGGCCCGATCCAGACACATTGCCGTAGTTGTCCACGCTGATCGATTTCTCGCCGAGGCACTTGCCGACCCACGTTCGCACGCCCAGGCCCGGAATGTATTCACCCCACCAGTAGTTCGAACGGCCAGTTCCAGGCTTCTGATTGGATGGATGCCAGAGATACTTGTAACGGTTTGATTCGAATTCCGTCGCCCATCCGGTGGGAGCGCGGTAGCTCACCATCTGGCTGAAAGTCTTGTGGCCGTAGGGAGAGATTCCGTAGGGCTTGTTCTTGTTGAACCTCTCGCCGCCGTTGTGAGAATTGAGCGTGGATTTGTATGTCGAAATCCAGCGCTCAAAACAGGCTTTGCCTTGCGGAATGTCCCAGACCTTTGCCGGTCTGATCTGACCATCTGCCACGGTAGTGGCCATAAGCGAAACTGCGGCAATCGACATCAGCGCACGCGTTATGAGCATGGGTTGAGAATCCCCCCTTTATTCGAATCCACATTTGATCATGAAGATTCGATAGAGCGGCGTCAAACAGGAATCTCGAAAGCATGTATCTATCAATATATGAAAATATATTCACAGGAATATGAACTATGTTCGCGTATAAATAATATCCATTTCCATATTATTCTAGCAAGTAATTAATAAGTTAATTTACTCTGGGAAATACCTTGACCACACTCACCCCCAATTTCCCGAATGAAGGTTCTCAGAAAACCGGTGGGCGAATTGCATGATCGCCAATGCAATTCCCCTTCAAGAATCGATGGCGACGTGGCATGCAAATGCCGTCAGGACAATTTAGCGGTTCCGCCATGAAACGCCTGTTCGCTGCCTTGATCGTCAACCTGCTCTTGCTCGCTGCGCCCGGAGCCGCGGCAAGAGCGAATGATCGCGCACCGCTCGTCATCCTGATTTCACTTGACGGCTTCCGCCCCGACTATCTCGATCGCGGTGTCACGCCCAACCTTTCGGCGCTGGCGGCGCGCGGGATCAGCGCGGCGATGCGACCATCGTTCCCGACCAAGACCTTCCCCAACCACTGGACGCTGGTGACGGGTCAGCGCCCGGATCGCCATGGCATCGTCGGCAACCGCATGGAGGATCCGGCCCGGCCCGGCGAAGTCTTCACCATGGCCAGCGACGATCCGTTCTGGTGGAACGCGGCGAGCCCTATCTGGATCGATGCCGAAGCCGCGGGAATCCGCACCGCCACGATGTTCTGGCCGGGCTCGAACGTCGGCTGGGGCGGATTGCGACCCGCAAGGCCCTATGCGCCGATAGAGAATGGCAAGCGGCCGCAGGACTGGACGCAGTTCAACGCTGAAGTGACCGCGACCCAGCGCATCGAGACAGTGCTGGACTGGATGCGCCGCCCTGCGGCGATCCGCCCACAACTCGTGACGCTCTATTTCGACACGGTCGATAGCGCGGGACACGAGTTCGGACCGGACGACCCACGCACCACGGAGGTGATCGCGACGCTCGATGCCGATCTCGGCAGGCTCATCGACGGTCTGCGCAAGTTGCGCCGCAAAGCCGATCTGGTGATCGTCGCCGATCACGGCATGGCTGCGATCTCGAGTGAGCGGACCGTCGCCCTGGACGTGATTGCCGACTCGACACTGTTCCGCCTCATTGAAAGCGGTCCCTACGCCAGCATGGTCCCCACCCCCGGCAACGAGGAAAAACTCGCCGCCGCCATGCTCAAGCCGCACGAACATATGGAGTGCTGGCGCCGCGAGCAAATCCCCGAACGCCTTGCCTTTGGCCGCAATCCGCGCGTGCCGCCGCTGTTCTGCCTCGCAGAACCGGGCTGGACCATCGCTCCGACCGCGCCGCCCCTGCCCTTTGCCGGTGGCGCGCACGGCTATGACCAGGCCATGCCCGAAATGGCGGCGCTGTTCATTGCCGCCGGACCGCATATCAGGTCCGCGGGAACACTCACTCCCTTCGACAATGTCGATGTCGAGCCACTGCTACGCAGGCTGCTCGGCATGCAGCTCGATCCCGATGTTGACGGTTCGGACGCGCCGTTCAGCCAAGTGCTGCGAAAGTAGCGCGCTGGTCAGGCACCGCAGTCGATTGCGCCGCTGCGCTGGAACACAACCCGGTCACCTTCGTCGCGAATTGTGATCGATCCCGGCGCGGTCTCCGTTTCGGGGCCGGTCGAACGCGCCTTGGCAGAATCGCGATCGAGCACGGTGGTCAATTCCTTACCCCTATATTTGCTCCGGCTCAGATAGGAGAGTTCACCGGACGTCTGGTCCGCAACGAACTCGACCATCTGACCGTCAAGTTTCAGCCAGCCCTTCTCGTCCGAAGCAAGAAAGAGCATGGGCGCCTTCTCGTCCCCGCTCCGCCCAGCGTTGTCGAGGAAGTAGCAGCCCGCGCCGAACAGATCGTGCCGCTCGATGTCGGCAAAGGTGATGTCCTGAGGGACAATGGCGACCCCGGCAGACGCAACCGGTCCGTCGTGGGCGGAACAGGCCGCACTTGCCAACACCAGTATGCCGATGACCATGCGCATTACTTTCTCCCGAACAGCTTTTCGATGTCTTCATGCGCCAGCTTGATCCAGGTCGGCCTGCCGTGATTGCACTGGCCCGATCGCGGTGTCGCTTCCATTTCGCGCAGCAGGGCGTTCATCTCGGCGACCGATAGCACGCGCCCTGCCCGCACCGATCCATGGCAGGCCATGGTCGCCAGCACATGATCGAGCCGTTCACCCAGCAGCAGGGCATCTCCGTTTTGCGCCAGATCGTCGGCAATGTCGCGCAGCAGCGCATGCGGATCGCCTTTCGCCAGTGCCGCCGGAACTGACCGCACGAGCATGGCCGACGGACCGAATCGTTCGAGGACCAGTCCATATTCGGCAAGCTTGGCGGCCTGCTCCTCAAGGCGATCGCAATCCGGCTCGTCGAGTTCGACAACCTCGGGCATCAGCAGGGCCTGTGACGCAGCGAGATTCTCGCTTGCCCCGGCGGCCCTGAGCCGCTCCATCACTAGCCGCTCGTGCGCGGCATGCTGGTCGACAAGGACGAGACCGTCCTCGGCTTCGGCGACGATATAGGTCTCGCCAATCTGGCCACGCGCGACACCGAGCGGATGTTCGGAGACCGGCGGCGCGACTTCCTCTGATTGCTCCGCCCGCGCTTCGGGCCGGGTCATCAGTTCTGCCTCGTAGCCGCGCCAAAGCCGCCCTGCCTCGCTGACGCGCGGCTGTGACGCGGAGTGCTCGCGAGAGAACAGCGCGCCCAGCGAAGGTGTTTGCTCGACAGGTTCCGTCTGCCAGCGCGCCATGGCGGGCGCAGCAGGCGACTGCGCGGTGCGGCCTCCCGCAGAATCCAGCGCATGACGCAAAGCGCCGACAATGAAGCCGCGCACGAAGGCCGGATCGCGGAAACGCACCTCCGTCTTGGCCGGATGGACGTTTACATCCACGTCCTCGGGCTCGATGTCTAGGAACAGGGCCAGCACCGCGTGCCGGTCGCGCGCAAGCATGTCGGAATAGGCGCCGCGCACCGCGCCGATCAGCAGCCGGTCCTTCACCGGACGACCATTGACGAACAGATACTGGTGATCGGCAACACCCCGGTTGAATGTCGGCAGGCCCGCAACACCTGTAAGCCGGGCGGTTCCCCTTTGCGCCTCGATGGCAATGCCGTCGTCAGCCAGTTCGCGCGCGACGATCTGCGCCACGCGTTCGGCCAGCGTGTCGTCTCCGCGCACCGAAAGGACGCGCCTGCCATCGCTTTCGAGCGAGAATCCGACATCGGGTCGCGCCATGGCGAGGCGGCGGACAACATCGCGGCACGCAGCGAACTCGGCACGCTCTGAGCGCAGGAACTTGCGCCGGGCGGGCACGCGTCCGAACAGCTGTTCGACGCGCACCCGCGTTCCCGTCGGCAGCGCGGTCGGCTCGTCAGCCACCAGCGCGCCATGATCGACCACGCGGCGCCAGCCCTCGTCCGATCCCGAAGCGCGGCTCTCGATGGTCAGTCTGGCAACGCTGGCAATCGAAGGTAGCGCCTCTCCCCGGAAGCCAAGCGTCGTTACCTGTTCTATGTGCTCGTGCGGCAGCTTGGAAGTGGCATGGCGCTCAAGCGCGAGCGCGATTTCCGCGCGGGACATGCCGCAACCGTCGTCGCTCACCTCGATCATGTCGAGGCCGCCGCCCGCCAGTCGCACGGCGATCGAGCCCGCGCCCGCATCGATCGCGTTTTCCACCAGTTCCTTGAGCGCCGAAGCCGGACGTTCGACCACCTCGCCCGCGGCGATACGGTTTACCAGATGCTCGGGAAGGCGGCGAATTTCAGGCATCGGAACAGGTCTAACGGTGAATCAGCGGCAATTCGAGACAGACCGAAGATTCCTCCCCTGTTTTGGCCACAAATTTTTGGCGTTTCGCGAATCCTTCGGCTAAGGGCTCCGCTTTCATGCCTATCGAGCAATGCCCCGTGCCTCCGGTGCACGGCAGCGTTGGTCGCAACGAGAATGCGAAAGAGCAGATGTCATCCATCATGTCGAAATTCTTCAAGTTTGGATCGCAGAACATGGCCATCGACCTGGGTACGGCGAATACCCTGGTCTACGTTCAGGATCGCGGCATCGTCCTTAACGAGCCGTCGGTGGTCGCGATCGAAACGATCAACGGCATCAAGCGGGTCAAGGCAGTGGGCGACGACGCCAAGCTGATGATGGGCAAGACCCCCGACAATATCGAGGCGATCCGCCCGCTGCGCGACGGCGTGATTGCCGACATCGAAATCGCCGAGGAAATGATAAAGCACTTCATCCGAAAGGTGCACGGCAAGAAGAGTCTGTTCCGCTATCCCGAGATCGTGATCTGCGTGCCTTCGGGCTCGACCTCGGTGGAACGCCGCGCGATCCGCGATGCCGCATCCAATGCGGGAGCCAGTCAGGTATTCCTGATTCTCGAACCGATGGCCGCCGCGATCGGCGCAGACATGCCGGTGACCGAGCCGGTCGGCTCGATGGTCGTCGATATCGGCGGCGGCACGACAGAGGTCGCGGTGCTCTCGCTGCGCGGCCTTGCCTATACTACTTCGGTACGCGTCGGCGGCGACAAGATGGACGAGGCGATCATCAGCTACGTGCGTCGCCACCATAACCTGCTGATCGGCGACGCAACGGCCGAGCGAATCAAGCAGGACTTCGGCGTTGCCACCGTCCCCGCCGACGGCGTCGGCGAATCGATCACGCTCAAGGGCCGCGATCTCGTCAACGGCGTGCCCAAGGAAATCACCATCAACCAGGCCAACATCGCCGAGGCCCTGTCCGAGCCGATCGGCGCGATTGTGGAAGGCGTGCGCATCGCGCTCGAAAACACCGCGCCCGAACTGGCCGCCGATATTGTCGATCAGGGTATCGTGCTGACCGGCGGCGGGGCGCTGATCCAGGGGCTGGATGAATTCCTGCGCGAGGAAACCGGCCTTCCCGTGAGTGTCGCGGAAGACCCGCTGTCCTGTGTCGCGCTTGGCACCGGCCGCGCGATGGAAGACCCGGTGTACAGAGGCGTTTTGATGACGGCGTAGCGCCGTGCGAGTGGACGAGGGAGAAGACAGCTCATGGCGCCGCCGGCCAACCGGCGTCCCGGCTATTCCCGCAGGGCGCAATACAGCTCGTTCTTCGGATACCTCGCCGGCGTGCTGGGCGCGCTGATCGGTGCTGCGCTACTGATTCTCTCGATCCGCAATCCCGACTTTTTCTCCGGTGCGCAAACGGCCGCAACCCAGGCCGTCGAGCCGGCCGGAGCGGCAACAGCGGGCACGCGCAAGGCAGGGCGCAGTGTCCTGTCGGTGATCGAAGGCTACCTGTTCGCCGGGAGCAGATACGATAAGATCAACCGTGAATTGGCGAAAGCCAGGTCGGAACTCGCGGAATCCCAAGCGGTCAGGGCAGAAAACCGCCGCCTGAAGAAACTGCTTGGCATCGTCGAAAGCGGTCACGAACCGGTCGCCGTCGCGCGCCTGACCAGCTCGAGCGCCGCCAGTTCGCGCCGTTTTGCAACGATCGGACTGGGCCGCAATGACGGTGTGCGGGACGGCATGCCGGTGCGCTCCAACCTCGGGATCGTCGGCCGTATCCTGCATGCCGGCGCGGGCAGCTCGCGCATTCTGCTCGTTACCGACACGCAGAGCCTTGTCCCGGTGCGTCGTGCGCGGGACGACGTTGCGGCCTTCGCTCAAGGCCGTGGCGACGGCACCCTCCAGATCCGGCTCATCGATCTGGGGGTCAATCCGTTGAAGAAGGGCGATGTGCTCGTCACTTCGGGTGCGGGCGGCCTCTACCGCACCGGCATACCTGTCGCCGTGGTTACAGAGCTGACCGCCGATGGCGCCAGCGCGCGCATCCTGAGCGATCCGGCAGCGACGGACTACGTCATTGTCGAACCGATCAGCAGAACGAGCGGGTCCAGTGCGCCTGCCGTGCCGCAGGCTTCCGGTGAGCAGCCGCGCGCCGACGATGGCGCCGGTCCCGCCCCATGATCCTGCCGCCGCGCATCCGGGCGCGTAACCGCATGTTGCGCCAGCGGATCAACCGCGCCCCATCGCCGATTATCGCGGTCGGGCTGCCTTGGCTGTCGATTATCCTGGGTTCGATGCTCTCGACCGTGCTCGTTATCGCGTCCGCGCCGATCATGCCGCCGCTGGGGTTCCTGACCTTTCTTGCGTGGCGTCAGCTTCGTCCGGGACTTTTGCCGATCTGGGCGGGCCTGCCGCTCGGCCTGGTCGACGATCTCTATAGCGGTCAGCCATTCGGCAGCGCGGTCCTGTTGTGGTCGGTCGCAGCGATTGCTCTCGACGTGATCGAGGAGCGCGTTCCCTGGCGTTATTTCTTCACTGAATGGCTGGTGGCCGCGGCGATGGCAGCTACCTATATTGTTGCCTGCCTCGCCATCGCCAATCTGGCTTCCGCTTCGACACCGGTGCTTATCCTCGTGCCCCAGATCATCGCCTCAATTCTTGTCTACCCGCTAGTCTGTCGGCTCGTCGCGCTGATCGACCAGCTTCGCCTCGTTCCGATCGTGGAGGTTGGCTGATGCTCTCGGGCAAGCCCACGATATCTTCTGGCATTCTGCAGAACAGCTTCGACCGGCGCACGACAGTCATCGGCGCTCTGCAGGGTGGAGTCGGCGCCTTGCTGGCAGGGCGCCTGACGTGGCTAGCAGTGGCGCAGAACGAAAAATACGAACTGCTGGCCGAGAGTAACCGCGTCAATCTTTCGCTCATCCCGCCGCGACGTGGCTGGATACTCGATCGCAACGGCCATCCGCTCGCCTCGAACAAGGCCGATTTTCGCGTCGATATCATTCCCGAGCGGGTCCACGACCTGCGCGGGACCATCGCCGAGCTCACCACATTGCTTGAACTTGACGATGGTCAGGCACGCGAACTCGCCGACAAGCTCAAGGACGCCAGCGGCTTTGCGCCAGTCGAGATCGCGGCGGGGCTCGACTGGGACCGGTTTGCCGCCATCAGCGTGCGCCTGCCCGATCTGCCCGGCGTGGTTACACAGCGCGGCTTCTCGCGGTACTACCCAACCGGTCCATGCGTTGGCCACCTGATCGGCTATGTCGGCGCGGCGTCGCGCGAAGAGTGGGAAGCGGAGGACAAGAAGCCGCTGCTCATCACGCCGGGCTTCAAGATCGGCAAGGACGGGCTGGAAAAGAGCTTCGATTCCGAATTGCGCGGCGAGCCCGGCGCGCGGCGGGTCGAAGTCACGTCTAACGGCAGGATCGTGCGCGATCTC
>JAGREJ010000014.1 GCA_020446595.1 Novosphingobium sp.
GATCGACCTCTATGTCGAAGGCTCGCCCGCCGTGTTCAAGGTGGCGATGATGCTCGAGGAATGCGGGTTGGACTGGGCCGCGCATCATCTGCGGGTCGGCGACGGGCAGCAGCATACACCCGAGTTCCGAGCGATCTCACCCAACGGCAAGGTGCCGGCCATTGTCGATCATGCGCCCGCCGATGGCGGCGCGCCGCTCGCGCTGTTCGAATCGGGCGCGATCCTCGTCTACCTTGCCGAAAAGACCGGGCGTTTCCTGCCTGCCGATCCACGCGAGCGGGCACAGGCGATGCAGTGGCTGTTCTGGCAAAGCTCGGGCCTCAGCCCGTTGAGCGGTCAGGCGATCCATTACATCCGCTATGCGCCCGAGGATACGCGGGCCTATGGCCAGCTGCGCTATATCGGCGAGGTAAAGCGGCACTGGGGGGTGCTCGACGGACATCTGAAAGATCGCGAATGGGTTGCGGGCGAATATTCCATCGCCGACATGGGCTGCTACGGCTGGGTCAACATCTACGACCGGTTTGCAGACTCGCTTGATGGCTATCCGGACCTTGCGCGCTGGCATGCGGCGATAGCTTCGCGCGAACCTGTCATTCGCGCCTACGAGAAAGTGATGGCTGTCCGCGATGAAACCGCGCCGTTCGACGAAAAGCTCTTTCAGCGCAGCATGTTCGGCGAAGCGGCGGCGGCGAAGATGGGCGCGCTCGCGGGTCCGAAAGGCTGACGCGCGCAATGCACGACATCGAGGCCAACAAGGCGGTCGCGCTTGAATTTCTGAAATCGCTGGAGACTGGGCCGCGCTTCGATCTTGTCGCGGACAAGGCGCGCTGGTGGATACAGGGCCACGGCTTCCTGTCGCTGGCCGAGTTCAGGGCGCTGGTCGAGCGCGTGGCCTCGACCAAGGCTCCCAGCGTGATGACAATCCACCACGTCACCGCCGAGGAGGATCGCGTCGCCATCGAGTGCCAGGGCAAGGGCAGGCTCCACGATGGCCGCGCCTATGAGAATACCTACCACTTCCTGTTCTTCGTGCGCGATGGCTTGGTCGCCGAAGTCCATGAACACTTCGACACGGCCTATGCACGCGATGTGCTGAAAGGCCACGCCGCTGGCCAGGCGGAAGTGCGACCAATTGGCTTGACCTTTGCGCAGCCGGGGCCAAGCTCGTGAGCAGAAACGGGCCGGAATGCCTGACGGGAGAGATCACATGAGCCAACAGGTTGAGCCGGTGAAGGTCGGCGTGCTCATCGACTATATCGAAGGTAGTGGCGACGATTCGATGCTGGAAGACATCGTGCTGGCATCGTTCCGTATGGCCGAAGACGAGTTGCGTGAAACAGGCCAACTCGACCGCGCGGTCGAATATGTCGTCGAGCAGGTGCAGGGCCTGCCGCTCGGGTCGTTCAAGCCGGTGCGCGACGCCTATTACCGCCTCGTCGAAGCGGGTTGCGTGGCCGTGTTCGGCCCGTGGATTTCGGAGAACGGCGCGCCGCTTGGCGAATACGTCAACAATCTCGGCGAGGTTCCGATCCTCACCGTGTGCGGCACCGAGACGATGCTGGGCGAATACGTCTTCGGCCTTCCCGCAGGATCGATGGAGGAAGAGCCGATCATCATTTCGCACGTCGCATACTACGATGGGTGCAGGACGGTCGGCATTGCCTACGAGGATTCGATGATCGGCGAGCAATATCTGCGCGCCGCGCGCCAAGCCTGCGCCGGTCTCGGCATCGAGATTACGGGTGAAGTTGTTGTCCCGCAGGTCCCGGCAAGCAAGCTCGACGAAATGCGCCAGCTTCATGCCAAACGGCCCGACGGGATCATGCTGTTCGGCTTCGGGATCGGTGTGCAGAACATCAACGCGGCGCTTGAGGAGATCGGTTGGAGCCCCCGCCGCTATACCTGCACGGCCTTCGAATTTGCCGCCAATTCGCAGCCCTGGCGCAATCATCTGGCAGGCTGGGTCGGGCTCGATCAGTTCGACGAGCGCAATCAGGTGGGGCAGGCCTTCCTTGACCGTTTCGAGGCCAAGCATGGCAGGCGTCCCGCGTTCTACTGGCCGCTGCTGTGCTACGATGTCGGGCGCATGATCCTGACGGCCGTTGCAACTGCCCGGCCACTGACCGGCAAGGGCGTCAAAGCCGCGTTCGAGAAGATCAAGATGATGCCCGCCGCCACGGGCGCGCCGGGAACCCGGCTGAGGTTCGGCAGGTTCATCCGGCACGGCTGGGTCGGCGGTGAATTCCTCGTCGCGCGTCGGGTGCTCGACGATGCGAGCGGGATCGTCATGCACGGCACGATCAATGGACTTGTCGGAGAGTACAGGCCTGCCGAAGGCAAGGACAGGATGGGAACCTACGACTGAGCAGCGCCGTGCGATACGATCAATGTAATTTCGGAACGGGCCGGACGGGAGCAGCCGCTTGACTCTGCGCGTGGTCCAGTGGGCAACGGGCGCGGTTGGTATGGCGCAATTGCGCGCCGTGATCGACAGTGCCGAACTCGAACTGGCGGGCCTGTTTGTCTATAGTGCCGAGAAGGCGGGCATGGACGCGGGCGCGCTGGTCGGTCGCGGCGACACGGGTATTCTCGCTACCGCCGACAAGCAGGCGATCCTCGCGCTCGATGCCGATCTGGTGCTCCACGCGGCGAGCAAGGGCTTTGCCGAAAACACCAATACCGATGACATCGTTGCCCTGCTCGAATCGGGCAAGAGCGTTATCTCGACCACCACCTATGCCCACCTGCCGACCTTCTCGCCCGATGCCGACCGGCGGATCAGGGCGGCCTGCGACAAGGCGGGTGCGCGCTTCCATGCGGCGGGCGAGCATCCCGGCTTCATGCTCGAACGGCTTGCGGTGAGCCTGACGGCGCTAAGCCAGCGGGTCGACTGCATCACCGTGCAAGAGGTCGTCGACGTGTCCGGGCTGAAAGAGGAAGCCATGCTGGTCAGCCTGATGGGCATGGGCAAGCAGCCGCACGAGGTCAGCCCGGACTCGCCGATGTTCGCCGCGGTTTCCTCGCAATACGAGCAGGCGATCATGGCCGCCGCCGAGAGCCTGCACCTCACGGTGGACCGCATCGAGCGCGCCATTCGCACCGCGACGGTCGATCATGACACCAAGGTCGCCTGCGGCGTGCTCCCTGCTGGAACCGTGGTCGGCCAGATCCTGAGCTGGAGCGCGATCCATGGTGGCAAACACGTAATCGTGCTGGAGGAGTATTGGACCGCCGCGAGCGACATTCCCGACTGGCCGGAAATGCTCGACGGCAAGTTCGTGGTGAAAGTGAGGATCGAGGGCTCGCCGTCGATGAGCCTCGACCTCGCCATCGACAATGCGCCCGATGCCGACGGCAGCGGTGGCGGGCATATTGCGGTGGCGATGAGCGCGGTGCGCGCGATTCCCGATGTGATGGCGTCGCCGTCCGGCGTCGTGGTGCCCAGGGTATTCGGAGCCTATCGGTGGGAGCCGCAACCATGAATGAGCACAAAGGCAAGGTCGCGGTGATTACCGGCGGCGCATCGGGACTGGGCGCGGCTTCGGCACTCCGGCTCGCCGAACGCGGAGTGAACGTGGTTCTGGTCGATCTCAAGGAGCCGACCAAGGCAGAAGATGTGCTCGCGGATTGCCGCGCCAAGGGTGTCGAGGCCTTGGCGGTGCAGGCCGACGTGTCGAAGGACGAGCAATGCAAAGGCGTTGCGCAGGCAGCGCAAGATGCATTCGGGCGGATCGACATCCTCGTGAACTGCGCGGCGACCACGCGCTTTGCCGCGCATGACGATCTCGACGCGCTCGACGCGCAGGATTTTCTCGATGTCTATGCCGTCAATCTGGTCGGTCCTTACCAGATGATCCGTGCCTGCGCTCCGGCAATGAAGGCGCAGGGCAGGGGCGCGGTGGTCAATATTTCTTCGACGGCGGGCGTTTTGGGTATCGGCTCGTCGGTCGCTTATGCGGCATCCAAAGGCGGGCTGCTGACCATGACCAAATTGCTGGCGCGCGCGCTGGCGCCGGAAATCCGGGTCAATGCGGTCTGTCCCGGCTTCATGGATACGCCGTGGCTGTCGGAACATTTCTCGCCCGAGCGATACGAGGCGCTGCTCGAAAGCGCGAAGACATCGCGTCCGATCATGGAAGCGGGAACGGCGGACTATGTCGCCGATGCGGTCGTGTTCCTGTGCCTCGAAGGTTCGCGCTACATCACCGGCGAGACGATCATGTCGGACGGCGGGCATCACCTTGGCCTGGGCGGCTAAGGCGGACAGTTTTCAGAATCCATTGTCCTCGGCAATGAACCGCGCTGCCCGCAAGCCGATCATCATCGCCGGACCATTGGTATTGGCCGAAACCAGTGTCGGCATGATCGAGGTATCGGCGACGCGCAGGCCCACCATGCCGCGCACCCTGAGGCGGGGGTCGACCACCGCGTCCTCGTCCGCGCCCATCCGCGCGGTGCCGCAGATGTGATAGGCAGGGCCGCCCATGGCCATCGCATGCGAGAGGATCTCCTCGTCGCTGGATACAGAGGGGCCGGGGGACATTTCCTCGACGATCCAGTCCTTGAGCGCGGGCTGGCTGGCCAGTTTCCGCATCCATTTGACGGCAGCCAATCCCCGGTCGCGGTCGGTTTGAGAGGAAAGCTGGTGCGCATCGATTTGCGGCGGATCGTCGGGGTCGGCCGAGCGGATGCGTATCTCGCCCTGGCTTTCAGGGCGCGCGAAATAGCCGAGGAAAGTTACGCCGGGCTCCTTCTCCAGTCGCATCACGCCGGTCCCCGACCAGGTCGTGGTCGATACCGAGATCAGGTTGAACTGCATGTCGGCGCGTTCGAGATGGGGCTCGGTTTTCACGAAGCCGCCGATCTCGTGGACCGCATGGGTCATCGGACCTTTGGAGCCAAAGACGAAGCGCAGCACCGATAACGGCAGCCTCCATCCCTGCAGGTACTTGTTGTAGCTGCCGCCGGTGACTCGATAGGCGAGGTCGAAGTGGCGATGTTCGCGCAGGTTCCTGCCGACCTCGGGCGCATCGCGCACGACCGGGATGTCGAAGGACTTGAGCAGATCGGTGGGGCCGATCCCCGAAAGCTGGAGCAGCTTGGGCGTTTCGATCGCGCCCGCCGAAACCACGATCTCGCGGCTTGCGCGGACCTCGCGTTCGCCAGAGGCATCGCGCAGGCGCACACCCGTGGCCCGCGTGCCTTCGAACTCGATCTTCAGGACAGTGGTGTTGATCGCGATGTCCAGATTCGCGCGGCCCTTCGCCGGATCGATAAAGGCGCGCGCGGCGCTGAAGCGTTTGCCCTTGCTGACCGTCGCGGTCTGGTAGCCGATGCAGCCCTCGGCCGCAGCGGTCGGATCGTTGATGTCGTCCGCGCGCTGGACGCCCATCTCGCCTGCCGCTTCGATGATCGCTTCGTAGAGCGGTTCGGGCTTCGGATGGCGGGTAACGCGCAGCGGCCCGCCCTTACCGCGCCATTCCGCTTCGCCCAGCTCGTGATCCTCAAGCGCCTTGAAGGCCGTACCGACCTCGTTCCAGCCCCAGCCGGTGCAGCCCGCCTGTTCCCACGCGTCGTAGTCCTGCGGCACGCCGCGCATGTAGACCATGCCGTTGACGAGGCTCGAACCGCCAAGCCCCTTGCCCTTGAACCAGCGTTCGGCAGGGCCGTTGCCGCCCGCGCGGACATCGGGATAGGACCAGTTGAACTTGCTGCCCGCATTGTTGATCGCGCCGACGCCGCGCGGCATGTCGACCAGCAGGCCCTTGCCCATCGGCCCTGCCTCGATGAGGAGCACGCTGACGGCGGGATTCGCCGACAGGCGCTCGGCCACCACGCATCCGGCGCTGCCCGCGCCCACGACAATGAAATCGTATACCTGTTTCACGCAGCGCCTTGCGCCAGCGCGCGGCGTGGCTGTCAAGCGCTAGCTGGATTCCGGTCCCTCAAAACCGCGAATGACGATGTCCTCGATCACTGTGTTGCGCGGCGCGGTGACGGCATGGACGATCGCGGCGGCAATGTCCGCCGGTGTCGAGCCAGGGAAGACAAAGGCCTTTTCCAGGCCCGCCTTGGCCAGCCCGGCGGCATATTTCGCCGCGCCTTCGGGATCGGCTGTGTCGAGCGTCGAATTGGCAACGACGCCGACTTGCACGGTGAGCACGCGAATGTTCTCGCCGCGAAATTCGTTGCGCAGGCCCTGTGCAAACACGTCGAGCCCACCCTTGGCCGCCGAGTAGACAATCATCGTCGGCTGCGGCGTGAGCACCGACTGGGTCGAGATGTTGACTATATCGCCGCCGCCGATCTCCCTCATCTCGATAACCGCCTGACGCGCGCAGAACATCGGCGCGATCAGGCTTTGCGTCACGACATCGACGATCTGGTCGTCACGCGATTCGGTGAGGTCGAAGGCGGCATAGCTTGCCGCGTTGTTGACCATGACGTCGAGCCGTCCGAGTCCGTCGACAACCCTGTCAAACGCCGAACGAACCTGGTCGGGATCGGTGAGGTCGCAGGCCACCGGCAGGCATGGCCCGTCGCAAAGGAGCGCCGTGGCTTCGAGCTTGGCGAGTGTGCGGCCCAGAATGGCGACGCGAAAGCCCGCCTGGCTCAGGGCAATGGCGATGCCACGGCCAAGCCCCTGTCCACCGCCGGTAACAAGTGCGACCTTGCCGGTGTCGCTCATGCGGTCGCTTTCTCGCGCGGAGCCGCCTCGGCCTTGCGGAAGTGCGGCATGACTTCGGCGGCGAACACTTCGAGAGCTTCGCAGATAACTTCATGTTCTGCGCCGCCTTGGGCGATCTCCATCATCATGTAATCGAGGCCGTAGTCTTCCTGGTACTGCGAAATCCGCTCGATCAACGCCTCGGGCGAACCGAGCAGAAGCTGGCCATTGGCATTGAGGTCGAGCGCATCGACCGTGCTGTAATAGGGGTAGATCGGGTTGGCCTCGGTCGCGCCGCTCAGCTTGGCGAAGTGGCGATAGTAATTGTTCGCGTATTTGCGACCTTCGGCGAGCGCCTTCTCGTGGTCGCGGTGGCAGAACATCTGCGTGATCGCCATGACTTCAAGTTGCGACCGGTCGTGCCCGGCCTTGGCCACTTCCTCCTCGTAGACGGCGATGCCCTTGGGCAGCAGGCTGATGTCAGGGAGGAACAGCGCCGTGCCGAGGTGGTATCCCTTCTGGCCGGCCCAGACGAAGCTTTCGAGCGATCCGGCGGCAGAGGCGTAGATCGCCGGGAACGGCTTCTGGATCGGTTTGGGGAAGCACTGATAATCGTTGATCTGGAAGTGCTTGCCGTTGAAGCTGGTGAGTCCTTCCGCAGTCCAGACCTGCTCCAGGAAATCCATGACTTCGTGATAGCGCGAATGGCTTTCCGCAATCGGCACTTCCAGCCAATCGTATTCGTGGGGCACATAGCCGCGCCCGATGCCGTATTCGAGCCGGCCATTCGACAGCACATCGACGAGAGCGAATTCCTCGGCGAGCAGGATCGGGTTGTGCAGCGGCAGCAGCGAGACGCCCGTTCCGATCCTGATGTTCTCGGTCTTCACCGCGGCGGCAGCGGCCATCACCGCCGGATTGCCGAAGGAATACTTGCCGGTGTGATGTTCGGAATACCAAACCGCGTCGTAGCCAAGCTTGTCGAGGAGGATCGACTGTTCGAGAATCAGGTCCATGTACCGCTTCTCGGTCTTGTGGACTTCGGGCACGTATTCGAGGTTGTAGGTTATACCGAACCGCATGGCGCTCTCCCGACTGGCCGATCTTTTAATGTAGTAATCACTATATAACCATGCGCAACGGTAGTCAACGACCCGACTGCCCTCTACGCATAGTGGCCAAGGAAGCGAGGGGAGTCGATATGGCATATGCGGGATTAAAGGGGCGCGTGGCGCTGGTGACGGGCGCGGCGCGCGGCATGGGGGAGGCGACCTGCCGCAGGCTGGCCGAGGAAGGCTGCAAGGTGGCGGCGGTCGACGTGCTGGCGGACGATCTCGAACGCGCCTGCGCGGCGATGCCGGGCGAGGTCGTGCCGATAGTGGCGGACGTATCGAAGGAAGAGGATTGCGACCGCATGGTCGCCGATGCCGTGGCTCGGTTTGGTGCGCTCGACCTGTTCGTCAACAATGCCGGGGTGATCGGTCCGCGACTGCCGATCACGGAATTGCCGGTCGAGGAATTCGACCGGGTTCACGCGGTCAACATTCGCGGTGCCTTCATGGCCCTGCGCGCGGCGCTCCGGCAGATGCAGGCGCAGGGCAAGGGCGGCGCGGTGGTCAACGTAGCGTCGGTGGGAGGACTGCGGGCGCAGCCGCTGAGCGCCGCTTACGGCAGTTCCAAGCGCGCGCTTATCGGCCTGTCGGGCACTGCCGCGCGCGAGAACGGACCGCACGGCATTCGCGTCAACACGGTCTGTCCCGGTGCGGTAGATACGCCAATGCTTGCCCCTGCAATGAACCGGACGGATGTTCCGGAAGGCGCCTTTGCCGGGCAGCCGATCGGGCGCGCCGCCGATCCCTCCGAGGTTGCGGCCTTCACTGCCTATCTGCTCAGCGACGAGGCGAGCTTTCAGACCGGCGGCGTTTACACCGTCGATGGCGGCAGCACTGCCTAACCTACCGGGGCGGATTCCCGGCGCAGTTCCAGCGCGTCCCAGTCCGGATCTGCGAACATGTTCTGGAACACGGGGCCATACCATGGCGCGTTGACCAGAACTCGCCCGTGCTCGTTGTCGACGTAGTAGTTCTTCTCGATCCCGCCTTCCTTGCTCATCATGACAAGGTTTCGGGACTCCACGTCGAGCGCCTTGTTGTAACTGTCGTAAGCCTCTCGCGTGACCTCTATCGTGGCGGCCTGCTCGCGCAGCATCCTCATCAGGCAACGCCCGATAAAGGCCGACCAGATGGTGAACCAGGTCGACTGCGCCGGGCCGCTTGAAACCGGCTGCGAGTTTGGCCCGTAAAGCATGAACATGTTCGGAAAATCCGGGACCATCGCGCCGATATAGGCGCGTGGACCGTCGCCTGAGTCCCAAAAGTCGTGAACCTCGACTCCGCTCCTGCCGAAGAATTGCGCGGGCCACAGATATTTCACGACCTCGAACCCGGTCGCGGTGACGACTACGTCGAGTGGGTGTTCGGTGCCGTCGCCGGTGACAATGCCATTGGCGGAGAACCGCTCGATGGGTTCGGTCACCAGGTCGCAATCGTCGCGAGTGAGCGCGCGATACCAGCCGTTGTCGACCACCGGCCGGCGCGACATCGGCGCATAGTCGGGCAGCACCCGGTCGATGATCGAGCGGTCGCCACCGGTTTCTCGCTCGATATAGGCGGCAAGCTCGCCGCGCATCGCATCGCTCACCGGGTTCACCTTGCCGCCCTTGGCCTGCCACTCGGGATCGTTGCAGACCAGCGCATGGGTATCGAACAGCGGCGCACCCGCCATATAGCGCGCCCAGTTCCAGTAGCCGGGGAAATTGTCCATCAGCCAGTGGACTTCTGGCTCCATTGGCTGGCCGTATTTGTCGCGCGGCGCGATCCATTGCGGGGTGCGCTGGAACACGCTGGTGTGCGCGGCCTGTTCGGCGATCGCGCCGACCATCTGGATGCCGGTTGAGCCATTGCCGATGACGGCAACCCGCTTGCCTTCGAGCGACAGGTCTGCGGGCCAGCGCGCGGGATGGACGATCTCGCCACCGAAATCGTCGCGGCCCGGAAAGTCGACAATCTTGGGATTGGCGAACAGGCCCGTCGCGGTGATGAGCACGCTGGTTTCCATGCGCTCGGAGCCGTTTGGCGTATCGACATCGAGCAACCATTTGCCTTTCGCTTCGTCGAAAGTGGCCTTGGCGAGAGCGTGGTTGAAGCGCGTGTTGGCGAAGACGCCGAACTTGCGCGAGACGTGGTTGATATAGGTGCGCACCTCCTCGCCCCGCCCGAAATACTCTTTCCAGCGCCAGTCTTTCTCGAAGCTCAGCTCGTAGGTCAGCGAGATCGTGTCGACCCGCACGTCGGGATAGCGGTTGATGTTCCAGGTGCCGCCCGGCTCATCGCCCTTTTCGATCACGGTGTAGGGAATGCCGAGCAACTGGCACTGCACCGCCATGACCACGCCGGAAAAGCCGCTGCCGACAATGACCGCGTTGAAATCGGCGGGAATGTCGGGCCTGTCGCCCCCCCACTGGACCAGAAACGGATAGTCCTTGAAGGCGGTCTGTTCGCGTCGCGCCGCGAATTCGAGATCGCCCAGTTGCTCACCGGTCGCCATTTCCAGCAGTCGGCGCAGCTCGGCGTCGTCGGGCTCGGGCAGGCGGGCGTTGCTGGCATTGGCGAGGAGCCAGTCCACGGCTTGCTGCCTGAGCGTGTCGCGTTGCTCGTCGGACATGTCCTTGGCGAGCGGCAGGGCGGCCAATGCGGGATCGCCGGTGTTCTGGTAAAGCGCCATGCGCACCGCATTGAGGTCCGCCGCGTCGATTGCCTTGCGGATAGTATCCCGATCCGCGTCCGTTGCCGCCATTCGCATTTCTCCCGATACTGTTCCGGCGTCCTGACTGGTTCGCGCCGTGGTGGCGTTGTTGTTGACCGGGGATTTGCCCGCGTCAACCGATGCTATAATGGCGCTTGCATGACCCAGCAGTTCGACCTGACCGAGGAACAGCGCGCCATTCAGGAGATGGCGCGGCGCTTCACCGCCGACGCGATCACGCCGTTCGCCGCGCAGTGGGACGAGGACTACACGTTCCCGCGCGATGTATTCACGCAAGCCGCCGACCTTGGCTTCGGGGCGATCTATGTCGGCGAGGACAGCGGCGGGATCGGGCTGGGGCGGCTCGAAGCGGCGCTGATTATGGAGGCGATGGCCTATGGCTGCGCCTCGACAAGCGCCTTCGTCTCGATCCACAACATGGCAAGCTGGATGATCGACCGGTTCGGCTCGCATGAGGTCAAGGACCAGTATCTGCCCTCGCTGGTAACGATGGAGAAGATCGCCAGCTATTGCCTCACCGAGCCGGGATCGGGGTCGGACGCGGCGGCGCTCAAGACCACGGCGCGACGTGACGGCGGCGATTATGTGGTGAACGGCACCAAGCAGTTCATCTCCGGGGCGGGGGCGAACGACATCTATGTCACCATGGTGCGCACCGGCGCGGAGGGGCCGAAGGGCATCTCGTGCCTTGTGATCGAGAAGGACATGGCGGGCGTTTCGTTCGGCGCGCAGGAGCGCAAGCTCGGCTGGCATTCGCAGCCGACCGCGCAGCTGATCCTCGACGAGGTGCGGGTTCCCGCCGCCAATCTGGTCGGCGAGGAAGGGCAGGGCTTCTCCATCGCCATGGCCGGGCTCGACGGCGGGCGGCTCAATATCGGGGCGTGTTCGCTCGGCGGAGCGCAACGCTGCCTCGACGAGGCCATCGCCTATACGAAAGAGCGCAGGCAGTTCGGCAAGGCGATTGCCGATTTCCAGAACACCCAGTTCATGCTGGCCGATATGGCGACCGAGCTGGAAGCGGCGCGCGCGTTGCTCTATCTTGCCGCCGCCAAGGTGACCGCAGAAGCGCCCGACAAGACCCGCTTTGCCGCCATGGCGAAGAAGCTCGCCACCGAAATGGGTTCCGAGGTCGCCGACCGCGCGCTGCAATTGCACGGCGGCTACGGCTACCTGATGGATTACCCCATCGAGCGGTTCTGGCGCGACCTGCGCGTCCACCGCATCCTCGAAGGCACCAACCAGATCATGCAGATGATCATCGGCCGCGACCTGCTGCGCGACTGAGTGAAGGATTCTCCGACATGAAAATTGCATTCATCGGCCTTGGCAACATGGGCGGCGGCATGGCCGCCAATCTCGTCAAGGCAGGCCACCAGGTGCGCGCCTTCGATCTTTCGCCCGATGCAGTCGCAAGGGCGGTGCAGAGCGGTTGCAGTTCCGTTGCAACGGTCGGCGAGGCGGTGTCGGACGCCGAAGCAGTGGTCTCGATGCTGCCCAACGGCGCAATCGTGGACGACGTTTACAGCAAGGAGGTGTTCGGCAAGGCTCCGGCGGGGGCGCTGCTGCTCGACTGCTCGACCATCGATGTCGCCACCGCGCGCAAGGTTGCCGAAGCGGCGGAAAAGGCCGGCTATGCGATGGTCGATGCGCCTGTTTCGGGCGGTATCGCGGCGGCATCGGCGGGTACGCTCACCTTCATGGTCGGCGGCAGCGATGAGGCATTCGCGCGAGCAGAACCGATCCTTGCGGCGATGGGCAAGACCGTGATCCACGCCGGGGCAAGCGGCGCCGGACAGGCGGCGAAACTGTGCAACAACATGCTGCTGGCGATCCACATGATCGGCACCTGCGAAGCCTTTGCCATGGCGCAGAAGCTCGGGCTCGATCCGCAGACCTTCTACGACATCAGCTCGGTGTCCTCTGGCCAGAACTGGTCGATGACCAGCTATTGCCCGGTTCCCGGCGTCGGCCCGCAAAGCCCGGCGGACAACAATTACGAAGGCGGCTTCGCCACCGCGCTGATGCTCAAGGATCTGACGCTGGCGCTGGCGGCGGCAGAGGAGGTGGGCGTCGATCCGGCGATGGGCAAGCGCGCGCGCGAGCTTTACGATGCCTTCGCCGCAGCCGGCAACGGCACCCGCGATTTCTCCGCCATCATCGAAACGCTCGACTGAAGAGTCTCCGGGAAAGGATTGAAGTCATGGCAGAATACGTGTTGGTCGTCGCCAGCAGTCCCAAGCCGGGGCGCGAAGCGGAATATGCCGAATGGTATGACACGGTCCACTTGCCCGATGTCTGCAAGACGACTGGTGTGCTCAACGGTCGACGCCTGATCGCGCTCGAGAGTTCGCCAGCCGCGCCTCCCGGCGCACAGATTTCGGTATTCGATCTCGATGTCGAGGATCCGGGTTCTGTCATGGCCGAGATCATGGAGCGGACCCAGTCGGGCGAATACGGTTCGAGCGATTCGGTCGATCCGGCCTCGGTGAAGATCTGGTATTACAGGCCCGCCTGAGCGCAGGTCAGCGGCTGGCGCGCAGCGCCTCGCGAATCTCGCTGAAATCTTCGCGGATGCGCCGCAATGTCGGCTCGTCCCATTCGAGCACCGAGGCGAGCACCGAGGCGCGCGCTCTCGCATAAAGATCGCGCAGGGTCGCGGCGACGCCTTCCTGCCCGGCAATACCCATCTCCAGCGCCAGCAGGCACGAGACCGCGCGAGACAGTGCACTGCTGCGACCCGCCGGATCGCGCGCGTCATGGGCGTGGATCGCACGCCCGAGCGAGACGATCAGTTGCTCGAAACACATGTCGGTGAGGTCCGCGGGCGTGGCGCCATCCACGCGCGCGTCGAATTCGACGCTGCGGTAGGTATCGGCGGCGGAGCGGGCGAGCGCGATCATTGGTTGTTGCTCGCGTTCCAGGCGTCGATCTGGTTCTTGAGGAAGGCCAGTGTCGATTGCGAGGTCGAAATCCGGGTATCGACACCGGCAAAGCGGGTCTGAAGCCGGGCGCGCAACGCTTCCTGCTTTTCGGCGATCTCGGCCTGGTCCTCGCTCACTTGCGACAATTGCCGGTTGTAGCGGCTGAGTGAGCCGCCAAGGCTACCCGGATCGCCAGCCGTGCCCGCGCGGCGCGAGATGCCGTCGATCGTCGCATATATGCCGAACAGACCGGTCGTGAACATGTCGGCGACGCCTTCGGGATCGCGTGCTAGCGTTGCCGAAAGCCGCGCGCCGTCGAGTGCGAAAGTGCCATCGCGCTGGGTCTTGAGGCCAAGGTCCGCGAGCGTGCGGGCCGAGTCCGCCGGAGCATTAGGCATGATGACCGTCCCAGCGAGTGCCGAGAACTGGCGCTGCAAGGCCCGCGCACCGGGATCGCGCGCCAGATCGCCTGAGACAGGATCGGTTGCGGCCTTGAGCTCGGCGGCGATTTCGTTGAGCGCATTGGTGAGGTCGGTCATCGCTTCGCTGATGGCCTTGCCCGGATCGGCGAAGCGCAGCGTGGTGGGAGCGCCGACATTCGTTGCCTTTAGATCGAGCGTGACGCCGGGGATGGCATCTACGAGGCGGTTGCTGGTGGCGGCGACCGTCAATCCGTCGATCTTGAGGCTGGCGTCCTGCGCTGTGGCAAGCAAGGTGCCGTTTGCGCTGCCGGGGCTCCAGGCAAGCGCGGAAAGGCCAGGCTCACCGGGATCTTCGGTCGCTTCCAGCACGAAGCCATTGGCCGC
>JAGREJ010000133.1:0-5796 GCA_020446595.1 Novosphingobium sp.
CACTGGCCAGACACATATCGCCGACGGTGGCTATCTCGTCGCCTGACCCTGACCACCCGTTCAAACACACATCCCGGAGAGACACGATGAAGGAACTGTCGAAACATTGCGCCCTGGCATTCGGCACGCTGATGCTGGCGGGTGTTGCGTCACCGGCACTGGCGGCAGAGAGCGCGTCAGACGCAACCTGCCCGATGTTCCGGTGGACCACGCTTGGCACCGCGGGCGGGCCGATCCCGACCGAGGAACGCTCCGAGCCCGCCAACCTGCTCGATGCGGGAGGCATGGCGATCCTCGTCGACACCGGGGACGGAACGGTGGGCCAGATGGCGCGCGCTGGCCGCTCCTACGGTGAGATCCGCAATGTGTTCCTCAGCCACCTGCATCTCGATCATACGGCCGGCCTTGCCGCCGTGATCGGCCTGCGCTGGATGAACAACCATCCGGGCGTGCTCACGATCCATGGACCGCCAGGAACGAAGGAGCTGGTCGATGGCATCGTCGCTTCGATGGCGCCACCGGCGCGGATCGGCTTTGGCCTCGGCAAACCTCCCGCCCCGGCGGATGGTGTGAAAGTGGTCGAGCTTGCCGATGGCACGGTCACGGCGCTTGGTCCGCTCTCGGTGCGCGCGGTGGCCAACAACCATTTCGACGGCGCGGGCAATCCGGCAAAGGCCGCGAACGCGCTGGCGTTCAGCTACCGTTTCACCATGGGCGGCCGCTCGATCACCTATACCGGCGATACCGGGCCGGACGCGCGCGTCACCGCGCTGGCGAAGGGCACCGACATGCTGGTGAGCGAAGTGATCGAGGTCGATCGCATGGTCGCGGTGATCAAGGCGCAACGTCCCGATCTCGACGATGCGGCGCTCGCCGGAACGCGCACGCATTTTGCGACCCACCACGTTACCCCGGAAGAAGTTGGCAAGATGGCTGCCGAAGCCGGCGCCGGACGGCTGGTCCTCACGCATTACGTGATACCCGGACCGCTCGGCATGTCGGCGCGATCGCTCGATGCCAAGGTGCGGGCCAGCTATTCCGGTCCGGTCGATCTCAGCCGCGACCTGTCCAGCTACGACCTGGGTTGCAGCAAGTAGGAGCGCGCGCCCGGCTCAGCCCTCGCGCGCCTTTAGCATGTCCAGCGCGACATCGACGATCATGTCTTCCTGCCCGCCGACCATCTTGCGGCGGCCCAGTTCGACAAGGATCTCGCGCGTGTCGATGCCGTAGGTTTCGCTCGCCGTTTCGGCGTGGCGAAGGAAGCTGGAATAGACGCCCGCATAGCCCAGGCTCAGCGTTTCACGGTCCACCCGGACCGGTCGATCCTGCAAGGGGCGAACAAGGTCTTCGGCGGCGTCCATCAGCAGATTGACGTCGCAGCCATGGTTCCAACCCTTGCGGTCGACTGCGGCCACGAACACTTCGAGCGGGGCATTGCCCGCGCCTGCGCCCATGCCGGTGAGGCTCGCGTCGATCCGCACTGCACCGCACTGCGCCGCGACGATCGAATTGGCGACACCGAGTGACAGGTTGTGGTGGGCGTGCATGCCGCGCTGGGTTTCGGGCTTCAGCACGCGGTCGTAGGCTTCGAATCGCGCCCGAACACCGTCCATGTCGAGCGCGCCGCCGCTGTCGGTAACATAGACACACTGCGCGCCGTAGCTTTCCATCAACAGCGCCTGCTGTGCCAATGCTTCAGGCTCGATCATGTGGCTCATCATCAGGAAACCGGAGACGTCCATGCCCAGGTCGCGGGCAATGCCGATGTGCTGCCTGCTGACATCGGCTTCAGTGCAATGCGTTGCCACCCGCACCGACCGCACGCCGATGTCGAAGGCGCGGCGCAACTCGTCGACCGTGCCGACGCCCGGCAGGATCAGGGTGGTGAGCACGCATTTGTCGAGCACTTCGGCAACCGCTTCGAGCCATTCCCAGTCGGTATGCGCGCCGAATCCATAGTTGAAGCTCGCGCCCGAAAGGCCGTCACCGTGCGCTACTTCGATGGCATCGACGCCGGATGCCTCGATCGCGGCGGCAATCGCCCTGACGTGATCGATCCCGTACATGTGCCGGATGGCATGCATGCCGTCGCGCAGGGTCACGTCCTGCAAGTAGAGCTTTTCGCCCGCCTCGACGTCGAACTTGCCCATCATGCCGTCTCCCTCGCGGCCATGCGCCGTTCCGCCAGCAATTCCCCGGTCGCCTTGGCCGCCGCGGTCATGATGTCGAGATTGCCGGAGTAGCTCGGCAGGTAATCGCCCGCGCCCTCGACCTCGAGCATTATCATCGACTTGATGCCGGTGAACTCACCCATGCCGGGAATCCTGAGCCGGTTGTTGTCCCCGAACCGCTCGAACTGCACGTCCTGCTTGAGCCGGTAGCCCGGCACGTATTTCTGCACTTCGGCGACCATGTCCGCGACCGACCGGCGGATCGCATCCTCGCTGCCGCCTTCCGAAAGCGTGAACACCGTGTCGCGCATTATCATTGGCGGCTCGGCGGGGTTGAGGATGATGATCGCCTTCCCCTTCGTGGCGCCGCCGACGACCTCAAGGCCACGCGCGGTCGTGCGGGTGAATTCGTCGATATTGGCGCGGGTGCCCGGCCCCGCCGAACGCGAGGAAACCGACGCAACGATCTCGGCATAGTGGACCTTGTCCGAAACGCGCGCGACCGCGGCGACCATCGGGATCGTCGCCTGCCCGCCGCAGGTCACCATGTTGACGTTGGGCTGATCGAGGTGCTCGCCCATATTGACCGGCGGCACGGTGAACGGACCGATCGCGGCGGGGGTGAGATCGACCACCTGAATGCCATCGGCGCGCAAGGCCTCGTCGTGTACCTTGTGCGCATAGGCCGAGGTCGCGTCGAAGGCGATCCCGATTTCCGGGTAGGCGGGCAGCTTTTTCAGCCCTTCGATGCCTTCGTGGGTCGTCGCGATGCCGCGCTCTCGCGCCATGGCCAGCCCCTCGCTGTCCGGGTCGATGCCGACCACGGCAACCAGCTCCATGTTCTGCGGATATTTGAGCATCTTCATCATCAGGTCCGTGCCGATATTGCCCGAGCCGATGATCGCGGCTTTCACTCTGGCCATTGCTGTTTCCTCAAATGAAGTTCGCGGTGCAGCCGCCGATGCCGTGGAGCATCATCTCGAAGCGGTCGCCGACGACGGCGTCTTCCAGCGGAACGAGCGATCCAGACAGGATCACGTCGCCCGCGTCGAGCGAAACGCCATAGGCCCCCAGCGTATTGGCGAGCCACGCCACTGCCTGCGCCGGATCGCCCTGCACCGCTCGCCCGTATCCTTCGGACAGCGGCTCGCCGTTCTTGGTCACGGTGATGTGCAGGTCAGGCAGGTCAAACTCGCGCGGATCGGCCCGCGCCTCGCCAATCAGGTATACCCCGCAAGAGGCGTTGTCGGCCACGGTGTCGATAATCGAGATGTTCCAGTTCTCGATACGGCTGTCGACGATCTCGAAGCAGGGCGCGATCCATTCGGTCGCGTCGATCACCTGCTCGGCGGTCACGCCCGGTCCCTTGAGCCCCTTGCGCAGGAAGAAGGCGACCTCCGCCTCGGTACGCGGCTGGATCAGGCCCGTGGCGGCAACATCGATGTCGCCTTCGACCAGCATACGGTCGGTCAGAAAGCCGAAATCCGGCTGGCGCACGCCCAGCATGTCCTGCACGGCCTTGCTCGTCACCCCGATCTTTTTGCCAACCACGCGTTCGCCATCGGCACGGCGGCGCGAGAGAAAGTCCAGGCTGATCGCATAGGCATGGTCAATTGTGAGCGATGGTTGCCGCTCGATCAACGGCGCGACCGTGCGCCGCTCGCGAAGCGCAGCGAACAGCTCGCCCCCGAATTTTTCCGCTTCAGACATCAGCCGCGCCGTTCCCGCCTTCGCGAGTCACCCACACC
The DNA here is from genome assembly GCA_020446595.1 of Novosphingobium sp. Lineage (GTDB taxonomy): Bacteria > Pseudomonadota > Alphaproteobacteria > Sphingomonadales > Sphingomonadaceae > Novosphingobium. The sequence goes on from JAGREJ010000133.1 coordinate 3,920, forward strand.
GTTGGTACATCACAGGAACCCATACTGCGGCGGGCTCCCCATCATGGTGTTCACGACATCTTCCATCCGGTTGCCTGGATCGTTCGCCACATGCGCGCGCCCTGCATTGAGATCGAGCCAGGGCTGCACCATCTCGCTATTCATATAGAGCGCCTTGCTTCCCAGCCTTGCGACCATGGCATCGACCAGTCCCGCCAGCCGGCGGACCACGGTCGAGGACTGGTAAGTGAACAAGGTCCGTCTCTCCATGGGAATGGTCTCGCCGCGTTCGCAATATGCCATGATCTCGTCGAAGCTTGCCTTGAGCGAAAGCTCCATCTCGTCGATCTGCGCCACTGCCGAAGCTATCGCCTGTTGCAGGAACTGGTCGTCCTTCGAGGCCTTGCCAGTGTTGGTCGAGACGCGCGTCTTCATGATCTCCAGCGCGGCGCCGATAGCCGCCTTCGCCGCGCCCATCGACGAAGTGCTGACCGACCGGACGAACAATTGCGCCCACGGCATGGAATAGAGGGGAGCGGTATTGACCTGCTGCCCCGGATTGGTGCCCAGGAAACCGTCGATCCCCCGATGCGTGCGATATTCGGGAACAAAGGCGCGATCGACGATGATATCGTGACTGCCTGTGCCCTGAAGGCCGAAGGTGTGCCACTTGTCCTTGTCAATGGTGTAATCCTCGCGAGGCAGCAGGAAGGTGCGCATCTCGATGGGCTCGCCCTCGCTGGCAGGCGGGATGATGGAGCCGAGCAGCACCCAGCCGCAATGCGCCGATCCGCTCGAGAACCCCCAGTGCCCGCTGAGATAGAACCCGCCCTCGGCGCGTTCGACCTTGCCGACGGGCTGATAGGTCGAAGAGACCAGCATGTCCCGATCGCTTCCCCAGACTTCCTTCTGGGCACGGTCGTCAAACAGGCCGAGCTGGTACGGATGGCAACCCAACACGCCATAGATCCACCCCGTCGACATGCACCCTTCGGCAAGGTGTTTCTGCACTTCGAAGAACACATTGGGGTGCATCTCGAACCCGCCATACCGGCGCGGCTGAAGCACCCTGAAGAAACCTGCTTCCTTCATTTCGGTGACCGTCTCAACGGGAACGTCGCGCCCGGCAACGCAGGCCTTAGCCCGTGCCTTGAGCACCGGAATCATCGCCTTTGCCCGCTCGATCAGGTCAGCCGCGGTCGGCGCGGATACATTGTTCGTGTCGGCTTCCGCCAGAGCTGGCATTGGCACCTCCTGCCCGTTCCGCTCCGAATGCGGATTGTGTAAACTCGCAGAAAATTTAATTCCAGAATACGCAAAACGTCAATTGAAAAATGTTTTCCATGGATTTACACTCGTTCAACGAACGAATATCGTTGCAGTCTGAAATCGGGCAAACTGCCATGCCCGCTTCAGGTTTAGGCGACTGAAGGCCTGTGTCCAGTCAGGCCGGTGCGCACTGCGCCCGATAGGGAGAAGACCATGGCAATCGAAGCTCTCGGCTATGTCTGCGTTGAGTCCAGCAATATGGATGGCTGGGAAACATTCATGTGCGATGTCGTCGGCGCGAGCCGCGTGGCCACGCCGGACGACATCGCGAGGCATTTCCGCATCGACGAGCGACCGTTCCGCTTTCGCGTGGTCGAAGGCACCTCTGAAAGGCTGCTGTCTGCCGGCTACAGGGTGGATTCTCAACGGTCACTGACCCAGCTCGCCGAACGGTTGATCGCGAATGGTCACGAGGTCGAACACGGCGACGAGAATGGCGCAATGGTCAGAGGCGTGGACAGCTACTTCTCGGTTCGCGATCCGGCGGGCAACGGCCTCGAATTCTACTGCGGCGATTCAGTGTCGGACGAGCCCTTCGTTTCGCCCGCGGGCGTGGAGCGATTCGTGAC
>JAGREJ010000133.1:5919-7997 GCA_020446595.1 Novosphingobium sp.
CCCGACGATCCCGGCGTGCATTTTGCCTTCATGCATGCCGACAATGGACGGCACCATTCGCTTGCCATCGCCGAAATGCCACCGATGCCGTCACAATGCGTCCACTTGATGCTCGAACTGCCAACGGTCGCCGATGTCGAGGCCTGCCATGCGCGCATGACGAAATTCGGCGTGCCGGAATCGGCATCGCTCGGGCGCCATTCGAACGACCAGATGACGAGCTTCTACATGCGCACGCCGAGTGGCTTCGACATGGAGATCGGCTCTGACGGCCTCGTCATCGACCCGGCGAACTGGGAGGTGACCGCTTTCCCGACGCCCAGCGAATGGGGTCACCAATGGGCCTGGCAAAAGGCTGCCGCTGCATCTTCGGAGCCTTGATCGAACGGGGGCCGCATCCCCGACGCTTCCACCTCCTGGTCGGCAAGACCATTGACCTTGCGATGGGTTTTCGACGATTGAACCGGTCAGCATCGATCGGACAATCGCGAGGCCGCGGGGCGAATGGCATCTGAAAAGCAGTTTATTATCGACGATACCGACCAGGCCATCATCCAGAAGCTCAAGGAGGATGGGCGGGCGACAAATCGCGAGATTGCCGAAGCCCTCGGATTGACGGCCAACACCGTATCAGCACGCATCCGGCAGATGGAGGCGGCAGAGTTTCTGCGGGTGATCGCGGTCTCAGACTTCGCGGCGCACGGACACGACGTGCTGATCCAGCTGGCCATCGAGGTCGATAACCGACCCGCGATCGATGCAGCACAGGAAATTGCGCAATTCCCCGAAGTGTTTGCCGCGCATGTCGTCAACGGCAATTACGACATCGACCTGTTGCTGACCGTTCCCGATTTCGAAGCACTGAAACGCTTCATGCTCGAGAAGCTGTCGAGTGTGGAGGGCATCCGCTCGATCCAGCCATCCATCGCGGTCGATGTCGTGAAGTATCAGTTCGGTTCGTCGCTGGCGGACCTGGGCTAGACCATGCCAAGGGTCTCTCTCGACGATCTGGACATGCGCCTCATCGATTTGCTGGCGCAGGACGCGCGCATTTCCAACCGCAAGATCGCTGGCCAGCTGAACGTGACCGAGGGGACAGTGCGAAGTCGCATCAAGCGACTCGAGCGCGACCGGCTGATCCGCTTCACCGCCGTGACCAGCATGACTGGACTACGCAACATCCGCATGGCCTTCATCAGGGTGCAAGCGGAGCTATCCGATATTCCCGAAATTTCCAAGCAACTCAAAGAACTGGAAATGGTCGGAGCGATCCTTGTCACGATGGGGCGCTTCAATCTCCTGGTGATTTGCCACTTCGGGGATCTCGATGACCTGCACAACCTTGCCTCGGACACGATCCTGCCGATGCCCGGTGTGCACCATGTCGAAACGGCGATCGCCATCAAGACACTGAAAGCAAGCTACAAGATTGCGCGCATCCTCGACTAGCCGAGGAAGCGCAAGGCATCGATTGCCATCGCTCGCAAGAGCCCCGACCCACCAATATCCGAAGTCATCGGCGACTTGCCAGTCCGGCTGTCGCGTCGCAGCAGCTCGCTGCCAGCCAGCCGGGCGCGACCGCGCGTGAATTTTTGCGACAAAAATTTTCATCACGCATTTACAGAACGCGTAGCAATTTGTATCTTGATCTACGCATGATAAAAGAGCCTTCGCCATAAATTGACGTTTGGCGTAGGCACTGACCCAACGCGCAGCAATTGTGAATGTGCGTGGGCATTGAACGGGGAGAGTAAGATGACGAGATTCAGCAAGACACGTTTGTCTGCAATTCCGCTTGGGGCCATGCTCCTGTTTCCCGGCGTTGCCTTCGCGCAGCCGTCATCGAGCGCCGCCGAAGCAAGAAGCAACGACGACATCATTGTCACGGCACGGCGCAGGGAAGAAAGCCTTCAGGACGTTCCCATCGCGATCACCGTCGCGACCCAGGAGCAAATCACCGAGCGGAACATTCAGTCAATCAATGACTTGCAGGCGATCACGCCGGGCCTCGTCCTGTCCGGACCATACAGCAACACGCCACTTGTCAGCATTCGCGGTCAGGGCGGCTACACGCCGGG
>JAGREJ010000134.1:0-6556 GCA_020446595.1 Novosphingobium sp.
AAGCTGCGCCGGTGATGCGGGCTCGGTCCGTATTCGCGCAGAGCCTCCAAATGCTGGCGCGTTCCGTATCCCTTGTTCCTGCCCCACCCGTATTGCGGATGGGAGTCCGCAAGCCCGCGCATCAACCGGTCGCGGTGTTCCTTGGCCATAATCGAAGCGGCTGAAATGCAGGGCTCCAGCCCGTCACCGCCGACGATCGCACGCGCCGGCCAGCGCCACTCGTCGCAGCGTCCCTGCGGCGTCAGATTGCCGTCGATCAGAATCTCGACGACGGTATCCCTGCCGCATAGCGCCGCCACCGCGCGGGTCATCGCCAGCATCGTCGCGTTTAGGATGTTCAGGGCGTCGATCTCGGCGACGTCGGCAGTGCCCACGGCCCAGCGACAATCGCGCATGATCGCTTGCTCCAGCCGTGCGCGCTTTCCGGCCGACAGCTTCTTGGAATCGTCCAGGCCCGCCGGAAGTCGATCGCAGCGCACGACAGCGGCTGCTACGACCGGTCCGGCCAGCGGCCCCCTGCCAGCTTCGTCCACGCCGACAATCACGGAAGGCCCATTGCGGTAAAAATTCGCGGGAATTGTGGTAAGATCGTCATGATGAGACTGCTGTTTCCCATCGCATTTTCGCTGCTGGCGCTGACGACGGCAAGCTGTTCCGCCCCCGCGTCGGGGGATAAGGGCGGTTTCGTGGTTCCCGGCGATGCCTCGCAGCCGTTCCTGATGGAAGAAATTGCCCGCTTCGAAGAGCCATGGGCCATGGCTTTCGACATGGGCACCGGCGTTCTGTTCATCACCGAAAAGAAGGGAGCGATCCGGTTCCGTGCCCCCGACGGGAAAGTGGGCGCCGTCACCGGAGTCCCGAAAGTCGACTACGGCGGACAGGGCGGCCTCGGCGACTTCGTATTCGCGCCGGGCCAGACATCGGGCAAGCTGGACGGGCGCCTCGTCTATCTGAGTTGGGTCGAAGCAGGCAGGGGCGATACCCGTGGTGCGGTGGTCGGACGCGCGGATCTGGTCTGCGAGGACCAATCGTCCTGCGACCTGCGCGATTTGAGGGTTATCTGGCGGCAACAGCCCAAGGTCACCGGGCGTGGTCACTTCTCGCACCGGCTCGCCTTCTCTCCTGATGGCAAATACCTCTACATTTCCTCGGGCGACCGGCAGAAGATGGCGCCCGCGCAAGACAGGAACAGCGACCTTGGCAAGATCGTGCGCTTGCCGATTGACGCCAATGGCGAGCCGACAGGGTCGGCCGAGCAGGTAAGCCTCGGCCATCGCAACATGCTGGGCCTGCAGTTCGATCCGCAAGGTCGGCTTTGGGCCATCGAACATGGCCCTGCCGGAGGCGACGAACTCAACCTCATCAAGCCCGGCGGCAATTACGGCTGGCCGATTGTGTCGCAGGGACGCCACTACAATGGCACGCCGATCCCGGACCATTCGACCCGTCCGGACCTCGCCGCTCCGGCTCTGAGCTGGAATCCGGTCATCGCGCCGGGCGGCATGATCTTCTACACCGGCGACCTGTTCCCTGAATGGAAAGGCCAGGTTCTGATCGCGGCGATGAAGCCGGCGGGCGTGGTGCGCGTCGGGATCGAGGGCGAGGCGGCCAGCGAAATGGCGCGCTACCCCATGGAAAACCGCATCCGGTCCATTGCCCAAGCGCCCGATGGCGCAATCTGGATCGTCGAGGATGGCAAATATCTGAAATCGAGCCGCCTGTTCCGGCTGACCCCGAAGCGCACCGATTAATCTCGACAAGGCCCCTGCCTACCCCTATCGGCGCGCGCACCATGCCCGAGGCAAAGATCATCCCGCTCAACAGCGTCGATCCGCAACTGGTCGAAGACCTGCTTGACCGCGCCTTCGAACCCGGTCGACACAAGCGCACGGCATACAAGGTGCGCGAAGGCACGGATTGGCTTCCAGCGCTCAGCTATGCCGCGCTCGACGAGGAGGATATGCTGGCGGGCACGATCCAGTGCTGGCCGGTCGCGCTCACCGACCCGAAGGCTCGCCGCTTTCCGATGATAATGGTCGGGCCGGTCGCCGTGTTGCCGCAATTGCAGCAGCAGGGATACGGCAAGGCGCTGATGGCGGCGTGTCTGGGCAGTATCGAGCCCGAAGCGCCGCTGCCGCAGGTGATGATCGGCGATGCCGAATATTACGGGCGCTTCTGGGGCTTCACTGCCGAATACACGCAGGACTGGTCGCTCCCCGGCCCCTACGATCCCGCCCGATTGCTGGTGCGCTGCGACAATCCGGCGGTGCTGCCCCGCGTCGGAACGCTCGGCCCTTGGCGGAGCTAGCCTGTTCTGGCATCGCTTACTGCGATGCCCTACGATCCGCCGCCCGAACTTGCCTCGCTCTCGCTCGCGGAGATCGCCGAACTTGTCGAAGCGCGCAAACTGCCGCCGCTCGACAAGTGGTCGCCGCATGATGAGGGCCTCTCGCACATGCGGATCGCGGCGGACGGTCACTGGTTCCATGAAGGCGGGGAAATCAAGCGCCCCGCCATGGTGCGCGCGTTTGCCTCACTGCTGATGCGCGACAAGCAAGGGCAGCACTGGCTTGTGACGCCGCACCAGAAGCTGACGATAGAGGTGGAGGATGCGGCCTTTGTCGCCACCGACGTGCGGCAGGACGGCGATTCTCTTGCCTTCCGGCTGAATACCGACGATCTGGTCATTGCCGGGCCAGACCATCCCATCGTCGCGCGCGGGAGTATCGAGGAACCGGCGATCTATCTTGGGGTGCGCCACGGAACCGAAGCGCGGCTCAATCGCAGCACCTGGGCGCAACTGGTCGACCTCGTCCAAGATGACGACCAGCCCGAAGTGCGGAGCGGAGGCATGACCTTCGCGCTGCTGCCATGAGCGATGCCCTGTTCGAGCGCGTGCAGGCCAAGCTTGAGGCCGGTCACGCCATGGCGCCGCCCGATCTGTGGCTCGATCCGCGCATCGAGGGGATGGACACCTTCACCCCCGCATCGGTGCTCGTCGGCATTACCGAGCGCGAGGAGCCGGGATTCATCCTGCTGCACCGTCCGTCGAACATGCGCGCCCATCCGGGACAGGTCGCCTTTCCCGGCGGCAAGCGCGATCCCGGCGAGGATGCGGTGGAGGCGGCGTTGCGCGAGGCGCACGAAGAATTGGGTATTCCGCCTGAGGTTGTGCGCGTCGTCGGCACAAGCGACATGTATCGCACCGGCTCGGGCTTCGAGATTACGCCGGTTGTCGGCATCCTGCCACCCGATCTGGAAATCCGCCCCAATCCGGCCGAAGTGGCGCAATGGTTCGAGGCCCCGGCCGGTTTCGTGCTCGATCCCGCCAATCAGGCCGTCATTACCATCGAATTCAACGAGAAGCCGCACAGCTTCATCGAGATCATGTGGCAGGAGCACCGCATCTGGGGCGTGACAGGCGCTATTTGCCATAACCTTGCCCGAAGGCTCGACTGGCATGGCTGAGCGGCTTCCCCAAGCGCAATGGGTGGCGCGGAGCGATCTGGCAGGCGTGATCGCGGCGCTGGGGGAAGGCAACGCGCGTTTTGTCGGTGGTGCAGTGCGCGACACCCTGCTCGGCATCCAGGTGAAGGATGTCGATGTGGCGACGCCGCTGTCGCCGAACGAAGTCATCGAGAGGCTGGGCGCGGCGCAGATCCGCACCGTACCCACCGGAATCGAACATGGCACGGTAACGACCGTTCTGCCCGAGGGTCCGGTCGAGATCACGACTCTGCGCCGCGACGTATCGACCGACGGCAGGCGCGCGACGGTCGCATTCAGCAAGGACTGGCGCGAGGACGCGGCGCGGCGCGATTTCACCATCAACGCGCTTTATGCCGATCCCTCGACGCTGGAAATTTCGGATTTCTTCGGCGGTCTCGACGATCTGGCGGCGCGGCGCGTGCGTTTCATCGGCGATGCCCGCCAGCGCATTCGCGAGGATCATCTGCGCATCCTGCGCTACTTCAGGTTTCAGGCGCGGTTCGGATCGCAACCACCTGACGAAGATTCGGAAAATGCCTGTCGCGAACTGGCCGCCACCCTGAAGGGACTGTCGCGCGAACGGATCGGCATGGAGATGCTGAACCTGCTGGCTCTGCCCGACCCGGCGCCGACCGTGGCGCGGATGGCCGAACTTGGCGTAATGGCGGAAGTGTTGCCCGAGGCCGACCCCCAGGCACTGACGGCCCTGATCGCGCAGGAATCCGGTCAAGGGCACCCGCCCGACCCCCTGCGCCGCCTTGCCGCTATGCTGCCCGCCGATCCTGCACTTGCCGGGCAGGTCGCGTCGCGCTTTCGCCTCTCTGGCGCGCAGAAAAAGCGGCTTGTGACGGCGGCGGATCGCGAAGAACGCCCGGACGATCCGCGTGCCCTCGCCTATCGGCTTGGTCGCGCCGGGGCGCTCGACCGCCTGCTGATCGCTGGAGCCGACGCTTCGCCGTTGGCGGGCTGGGATATCCCGCAATTACCGCTCAAGGGCGGCGAAATTGTCGCACGCGGCGTGGCGGCAGGGCCTGACGTCGCGCGGATCCTGCAAGCGGTTGAAGCCCGCTGGATAGCGGAACAATTTCCCGGACGCGAGCGGGTCGAGGCCATTCTGGACGAGGAACTGGCGCGGTGACCGGTCATGTCCGGGTAATGCGGCCGGGCCTATGACTGAAGCGATGAACCTTGCCGATCTCTTCGCTTTTCTGCGCGAACAGCCGCTGCTTGCGCTCGCGATGGTGGCGATCTTCGTCACGGTTATGGGCGGCATGGTGCGCCGCTCGGTTCCGGCACTTGGCCGCCTGCTGCAAGGCGTGGGCAATCTGGGACTGGTCGCGGCGCTGTTGCTGACGATCGCGCAGGTCGCGCGTTTTACCTCCTCCTCCGATCTCGCCTTGCCGCAATTCGGCATGCCCGAACAGACCGTTGCAGGCGGCGAAACCCGCATACCCATGAACAGGGACGGGCATTTCTGGCTCGCCGCCACGATCAACGGCAAACCCGCGCGGTTCCTGGTCGATACCGGCGCGACCCTGACCGCGATTTCGGAACAGACCGCGATGGACGCACGGGTACCGCAGAAATCGCTGCGTCAGACGGTCAACATGCGCACCGCCAACGGCGCGATCCGGGCCGAACTGGCGACAATTGGCGAACTGCGACTGGGCAACATCGTAGCGCGCGATCTTGACGCCGTGGTGGCGCCGGGCCTTGGCGAGACCAACGTCATCGGCATGAACCTGCTGTCGCGCCTGAAAAGCTGGCGGGTCGAGGACAAGATTCTCATCCTCGTTCCGAACAATCCGCAGCAAGCAACTCAGAACTAGAATCTATTGTCCTTTGGAAACCCGTTGGGCGGCAACCTGCCCGCAGCCCCGCGCGCAACCTTCCACATGCCGATCTCGGTCTCGGTCCGGGTGCGTCCGCTGTCACCGCCCATGGCCCAGCTCAAGCCATCTTCCAGCCTGAATGTGGTCGCGTCGGAAAGGCCGCCATCGCGATAGCGTTGCAGGGTGACGCCCTGCCCCTTCGCCATCTCCGGCATTTCGTCGATACCGAACACTACCAGCTTGCGGTTCTCGCCGACCACGGCGACGTGATCGTGTCCCGAAGCGATTTCCCGTACCACCACCAGCGACACTCCCGCCTTGGTCGTGACCACCGCCCTGCCCTTGCGCGTCTCGGCGACAAGTTCGTCGGCAAGCGCGACGAAGCCCTTGCCCACACTCGACGCCAGCAGCAGCTTCGCACCGGGCCGGAACGCCAGCATGGCGATGATCTGCGCCTCGGCGTCAATGTCCAGCATGGTGCGCACCGGTTCTCCGAAACCGCGCGCCGAGGGCAGCTTGTCCGCGCCAAGCGTGTAAAACCGGCCATTGTCGCAAGCGATCAGCAACTTGTCGGTGGTCTGCGCGTGCAGCGCGAAAGCGGGGCCATCGCCTTCCTTGAACTTGAAATCGCCATCAAGCGGCACGTGGCCGCTCGCGCCCCTGATCCAGCCCTTGGCGGACAGGATCACCGTCACCGGCGCTTTCTCGATCATGGCATCCATCGAGAATTCCACCGTCGCCTCGGCTTCGGCGATGGTCGTGCGGCGACGGCCAAGCACGGTATCCTCGGCGTAGTCCTTGCGCAGCGTCGCCAGATCGCGCTTCAGGCGGGTGCGCTGCCGCGCCGGGCTGGCCAGCAGCTTTTCGAGATCATCCTGTTCGGCGAGCAGGTCGTCCCGTTCCTGCCGAAGTTCCATTTCCTCCAGCTTGCGCAGGCTGCGCAGCCGCATGTTGAGGATCGCTTCGGCCTGCCGGTCGGTAAGGCTGAATTCGGCCATCATGACCTGCTTGGGCTCGTCCTCGGTGCGGATGATCTCGATGATCCGGTCGAGATTGAGGAAGGCGATGATGTAGCCTTCGAGCAGTTCGAGGCGGGAAGCGATCTTGTCGAGCCGGTGCTGGGCGCGGCGCTGGAGAATGTCGATCTGTGACTTAATCCAGTTCGTCAGCAGCTCCTTCAGCCCCATCACCATCGGCGTGTGGTTCTCGTCCAGCACGTTGAGATTGAGCGAGAA
>JAGREJ010000134.1:6716-7165 GCA_020446595.1 Novosphingobium sp.
ATCTGCTCGATCAGCTTGGCTTTGGGCAACATGTAGGGAATTTCCGAGACGACAAGCTGCCATTGCCCGCCTCCGAGCTTTTCAATGCCGGTCTGCTCCCAATCTTCGCCTTCGCGCCCGGTCGAAAAGCGCCCGCGCATGCGGAACGATCCCTTGCCGCTCGCGTAAGCGGCGGAAATTACCTCCGGGCTGTCGACCACCAGCCCTCCGGTGGCAAAGTCCGGCCCTCGAAAGAGCTGCATCAGCTCGGCGTGTTCGGCGTGCGGATTGTCGATCAGCAGCAGCGAGGCGTCGATGACTTCGGCGACATTGTGGCTGGGGATCGAGGTCGCCATGCCCACCGCGATGCCGGTCGCACCATTGGCGAGCAGGTTGGGAAACAGGCCGGGGAAGATCTCCGGCTCTTCCTCCTCGCCGTTGTAGGTGGGGTGGAAATCGACCGTGCCTTC
>JAGREJ010000135.1 GCA_020446595.1 Novosphingobium sp.
TGGTGCATATCGCGATGGTGATTCTGGCCGGACCGGTGAACGAGGTGCGCTCGATGATTACCGGCATGTATCGCTTGCCCAGGGAGAAGCAGGATGACTGACAAGCGGCTCCTTGTTTCGCGGCGCGGCCTGATCCGCGCGGGCGCGCTCGGCGCGGGCGGGCTGCTGCTGGCGGGCTGCGACCGGCTCAATTCCAGCGCGGGCTTTCGCGGCGTGCTCGAAAGTGCGCAAGGGCTGCACATGCGTTCGCAGCGCCTTTTCGGCGGCGAGGCGCTTGCGCGCGAATATGCCGAGAGCGCCATGTCGCCGGTGTTTCGCGCCAATGGCAACCGCGAGGTGGCCGACAGTGCCTATCGGCACATGCTGGAGCGCGGCTTTGCAGACTGGACGCTCCGGGTCGACGGGCTCGTTGCCCGCCCGCTTGCCCTGCCGCTTGCCGCCTTGCAGGCCATGCCGCAGCGCGAGCAGATCACGCGGCACGACTGCGTCGAGGGCTGGAGCGCGATCGGCAAGTGGCAGGGGCCGCAATTGTCGCGCGTGCTCGACATGGCGGGGCTCGCGGAACGGGCGCGCTATCTCGTGTTCCATTGCGCCGATCGCTTTCGTTCGACGCCCTATTACGAATCGATCGATTTGGTCGACGCCTTCCATCCGCAGACGATCCTCGCCTGGAAGATGAACGGCCAGCCCTTGCCCGAGGCGCATGGCGCGCCGCTCCGTCTCAGGGTCGAGCGCCAACTCGGTTACAAGCACGCCAAATACGTGATGCGGATCGAAGTTCGTGAAAGCCTCGACAGGCTATACGGCGGCAAGGGCGGCTACTGGGAAGACCACAGCGATTACGCCTGGTATGCCGGGATCTGAGCGCTCGGGCACAAATCATTCCTCGAGCGTGAAACCGATCTTGAGAGTCACCTGATGCATGATCGCGCCGCCTTTCTCGACGAATCCGCGTTGGCCGGTGACCTCGAACCAGCGGATATTGCGGATCGATTTGCCGGCGCGTTCGAGCGCCACCTTGATCGCCGCATCCTGCCCTTCGTGCGATGTGCCGACGATCTCGGTCAGCTTGTAGACATGGTCTGCCATTTCAACCGCTCCTCTCGTTGCTTGGTGCTTGCGTAAGGAACCGCAACGCGTGCATCCTAGGCTCGACTCCGGCGCGCGTCGAGCAACGGACAGAGGAGAGCTTGAAATGCAGGATCGCCAAGAGACAATTACTACCGCCGATGGATCGATGGACGTGTTCATCACGCGCCCTGACGGCGACGGGCCATATCCGATTATCGTACAGCTGATGGACGGCATCGGCATGCGCGAGGAACTGCACGACCATGCCCGGCGCGTCGCGGGCTGGGGCTATTACGTGCTTGCGCCGGACCTGTTCTACCGCTGGGGCGTGAAAGGGCCGATCGATTTCGAAGCAATCGGCGGCATAGAAGGGCTCATGAAAATGATCGGCGATCTGACCACAGAGCGGGTCAGCAGCGACGTCGAACTGGCACTGGGGCTGGCGAAAGACGATCCTGCAGCCGGTGATGGAAAGATCGGGCTGCATGGCTATTGCATGGGCGGCAAGCTGACGCTCGAACTGTCGCAGGCGATGGGTGACAGGGTGGCCTGCGGCGCTTCGATCCACCCAGGCGGGCTTTCAACCGATGCGCCCAATTCACCGCATCGCCATCTCGACCAAGTCTCGGCAGAGCTCTATTTCGGAATTGCCGACAAGGACGCGATGGCGACACCCGAGCAAATGGCCGAGCTTGAAAAGGCGCTAGGCGCGGCGGGCGTCACCTACCAGCTCGAATGGCATCCGGGCGCCCTGCACGGCTACATGATGCCGAGCCGTTCCGAACTCTATCACGAGCAGGCCGCCGAGAAGGTCTGGGGCCGGATGGAAGACCTGTTTGCGCGCTGCCTGAAATAGGTCAGCTTGCTAGCCGCAGGTCTGGTGCATTTCCGGAGACGACCGGTTGGTCGGGCCAGATGCCGCGCGTGTCGTAGACCACCTTGCTCGCGCGCTCGGCCAGCGGCACGACCCGGAACAGGTCGTGATCGACCAGAACGATCAGCACCTGGCAATCTTCCAGCGCCGTGTCGATGTCGATGAGCGTGGCGCCGGTATCGGTGAACTCGATCGGCAGCTCTGCGGCGTGGGGTTCGACGATGTGAATGCGTTCGCCGAACTTGCGGGCGAGACGGCTGGCGACGAAGCGCGCGGGGCTTTCGCGGAAATCGTCGATGTTGGCCTTGAAGGCGAGGCCGAGGCAGGCGACCTTGGCGTTCGGATGCGCCGCGACCAGCGCGTCTGCCCTGGCGACGACGTGGTGCATCTTGCCGTCATTGACGCCACGCGCGGTGCGGATCAGCGGAGTCTCTTCCGGCGCACCGTGGACGATGAACCACGGATCGACCGCGATGCAGTGCCCGCCGACGCCCGGACCGGGCGTGAGGATATTGACGCGCGGGTGGCGGTTCGCCAGCCGGATAACTTCCCACACGTCGAGGCCCATGCGGTCGGCGACGATGGAAAGCTCGTTGGCGAAGGCGATGTTGACGTCGCGATAGGCGTTCTCGACCAGCTTGGTCATTTCCGCCGAGCGGCTGTCGGTGACGACGCAGGTGCCGCGCACGAACAGCTTGTAGAAGGCGAGCGCCTTGCGGGCGCAGCGCGGCGTAATCCCGCCGATCGAGCGGTCGTTCTCGATCAGCTCCTTGAGGATATGGCCGGGCAGGACTCGCTCGGGGCAGTAGGCGATCGAAATGTCAGGTGTCTCGCTCGTCCGACCGGGGCATTTGAGGTCGGGCCGGGCCTCGGCGATCATGTCGCGCAGCGCCTCGGTCGTGCCGACCGGCGAGGTTGATTCGAGGATCACCACGTCGCCCTGCTTGAGCACCGGCGCAACCGCCTTGCCGGCGGCCAGCACATAGGAAATATCCGGCTCGTGATCCGGGCCGAACGGGGTCGGCACGGCGATCACGAAGACATCGGCGGACTGGACCTGCGTCGAAGCCGAAAGCAGGCCACGCGAAACCACGCCCTGCACCAGCCCATCGAGATCGACTTCCTCGATGTGGATTTCGCCGCGGTTGATCGTATCGACCACCTTCTGCGAAACGTCCACGCCCAGTACCCGGCAGCCCGAACGGGCGATGATCGCCGCGGTCGGCAGGCCGATATAGCCCAGTCCGATTACAGATACTTCAGGCAAGGAGCCCGTCCGGCTCATAGCAATACTCCGTGATTTGATTGATTGGTCTGTTGGCTAGGATCGTCGCGCAGGGCGGGCTGGTTGTCCCGGACAAGCGGCGAGACGCCGCCAGCGGGCCAATCAATCAAACCCCAGAGGGGCGGGCCAGATTTGTCCCATTTCTGCGTTGCTCGTCCGTCACGATAAATCTTCATCGCTCCATCCGCGCGCCTTGAACTAGGCCAAATCTGGCTCCGTCCCGGTGCATTGCTATGAGCCGGACGGGCTCCATTATCCGCTTTCATGCGCCAGCAACTCCACGATGCGGCGCGCGCTCGTGCCGTCCCCGAAAGGATTGTGCGCACGCGCCATCTGTTCGTAGGCTGCCTTATCGTCGAGCAAGGTTGATATTTCGGTAACGATACGAGTGGGATCGGTGCCGACCAGCTTTGCAGTGCCCGCCTCGACCCCTTCGGGCCGCTCGGTCGTCTCGCGCATGACGAGCACCGGCTTGCCGAGCGCGGGGGCCTCTTCCTGCACCCCGCCGCTGTCGGTCAGCATGATTTCCGAAAGGCCGATCAGCCGCGCGAAATGCGGATAGTCGAGCGGCTCGATCATCGCGACGTTATCCAGCCCACCCAGCGCCTCGTGCATCACCTTACGCACATTGGGATTGAGGTGGACGGGGAAGATCACGGCGACATCGTCGCGCGCGGCGATCTGGCGAATGGCCGAGGCGATATTGTCCATGCCGTCGCCGAAATTCTCGCGGCGGTGGCTGGTGACGCCGATGATCCGCTTGCCCGCGAACCGGCTTTCGAGTTCGGCCAGCCCGCCCGCCAGCGAGGGTTCGGCGGCGATCCGCTCGGTGACCCAGTGCAGCGCGTCGATCACGGTGTTGCCGGTCACGTGCACGCGCGCCGGATCGACGTTTTCGGCATGCAATGCAGCGGCGCTGGTGGACGTCGGCGCGAAATGCAGCGAGGCCATCGAACCGATGATCTTGCGGTTAATCTCCTCGGGCCAGGGATGATAGATATTGCCCGAACGCAGCCCCGCCTCGACATGATCGACCGGCACCTTGCGGTAGTAGGCGGCAAGCGCGCCGCACATTGCGGTGGCGGTATCGCCCTGCACGATCACGCGGTCGGGCTGCACCTGATCCATCACCTGACCAAGGCCGACCAGCAGCCGCGCAGTCAACTCGTCCAGCGACTGATCGGGCTTCATGACGTCGAGATCGTGATCGGGTTCGATACCGGCGATTGCAAGCACCTGATCGAGCATCTCGCGGTGCTGCGCCGAGACGCAGACCACGCAGTCGAAGCGCGGATCGGCCTTCAATGCATTCACCACCGGGAACAGCTTGATGGCTTCGGGGCGCGTGCCGAATATGACGAGGATGCGGGTGGGCTTGGTCATGATGCGCGCCTTAGCATCATGGGGTTAACCATGTCGTTAATCCCGCGATCTGAGTGCGTTGAGAGTGACACGTTGGCGCAGAAGCGGTGCGTTGGGCGGGCTGGAGTGACGCAATTCCGCCGTTTCTTTGAATTTGAGGGTGACACAAGTGACACATGACCCATCGCGTGTAACCCTGCGAAAGGCGCGCAAATCCGCCATTTTCGGGCCTGAGGATGACAGATTGGGCGATATGGCAACACGACACGGCTCGTTTGCGTGAACAGGGCCGCGATTATCGCAGGTTGAGCATGTGTAGGACAGCGCGCCGCAGGCAAGCACTTGACCAATACCGCGCAGGTCGCAGACAAGATTGGTCATGCGTCTGCGCTTGGCAGGCTTTGCGCAATCGCGTGCCCCGGCCTAGCCGTATTCGCGTCAGTTATCAGGTCTTGTTGAAGGACTTGTAGGTTTCAAGCGCGAGCGACAGGCTCATGTCTTCAGGCGGTTGCTTGATCCCGGACACGGCGTCGCGCACGATTTCACCGACCACCGGACTGTGCTTGAAGCCGTGGCCCGATCCTCCCCCGGCGATCCACGCGTTGCTTGCCTCGGGATGCCGGTCGATGATGAAGCGGTCGCGCGGGGCGGCCTCATACTGGCAGACCCGGCTTTCGAGCAACGGCGCGTCCGCCAGTTGCGGAAAGCGCAGTTCGAGATAGTCGCGCGCGCCCTTAAGTTCGGCTTCGGTGATGGTGCGCGGCTCAGACGTGGGGTCGATCACCGGTCCTCGCACGTCATTGGCGATCTTGAAGCCCTTGCTGTTGCTCGCCGGCATCCCGTAGTAGATGTGTTCGCCGTTATCGATCCACACCGGAAACTCGGTGTCGTCGAAACTCCTCATGCCCTCAGGTGTGCCGAAGAAGTAGACTTCCTGACGGGTAGCGCGAATGATCGGCTTGAGGAAATCGAAGGTCTGGCCCAGCCAAGGGCCGCAGGCAAAGACGTAGGCGTCTGCCTTCAGGACCGATCCCGATGACAGCACGATGCCATCCATCGCTCCGGACCTGACCTGTCCCGGCTTTGCGAACGCCTTGACGAACTTGCCGCCGTTCTTGCGGAACGCCGCGAAGATTGCGGCGCAGGCCGTGCGCGCGTCGAGATAGCCTGCATCGGGTTCGTAGATCGTCCAGCTGACGCCCTCGAAATTGATCTGCGGCCACCTGGTGGCGCTGTCGGTCGCGTTGCGGACTTCGAACTGCACTTCCGCCTCGCGCAGCATCGGCAACGCGGCCTGCTCATAGGAGTCGTTCGGGCTTGTGAACCAGAGCATGCCGCAAGGGTGGAAGATCGTGGTCCCCCATTCCTTCTCGTACATCTTCCACAGCTTCATGGCCCGCAGCACCATGTCGAAATAGGTCCGCTTGGGACCGTATGTGGCGCGGATGATCCGCGATTCGCCGCCGGAAGAAGAACGCTCGTTGCCAGGCCCCCAAGCGTCGATGAGCGTCACAGCATAACCGCTCGCCTGCAACTGAAATGCGGACCACAGGCCGAAAATACCGGCGCCGACCACGATGGCGCTTTGCCCCGAGGACTTGGCGATGGCGGGCGTGGAAGCCGCGATCGTCCCGACGGCGGCGCCTGTCTTCAGAAAATCACGGCGTGTTGTGCTTGCCATCGCGGTTTCCTTTCGTCCTGACCAAGGCAAACAGTGCAACTTATTCTCACTTTCAATATCTGCCGATTTTCGCAGTAAATGGTCAGATCGTGTCAGATTGGGTCTGCAAGGCGGCACGACCTGCCGGTCCGGCTGCCGAAACTGCCGCGTGATTGTCTGCGGCCTGCGGTTGCCTGCCGTGTTTCCATTGGCCGGGGCAAATGGTAATTGTTGCCCCGAAAACATTGACCGGGAGCAGAGGGAGCCAGCCATGTCCGAAGACACCAAGTTCCAGATATTCAAGCGCGATCAGCAATATGTCTTCGGCGAGGAAGGGGTCATGACCACCGATCCTACGCCGGTCCAAAGGGCGGGCCTCGAAAAGATGCTGGAGGAAGGCGTGATAGACGGCTCGGTCTATACCATGGTCGCCAACCTGCCGGGCTTCACCCTGATGCACGCATGGTTCAAGAAGGACTATCCGCTGCCGCTGCACAGCCACAGCGCCGATTGCCTTTATTATGTGATCGCGGGTTCGGCGCGGCTGGGCACCGAGGAACTGGGGCCGGGCGACAGCTTCTTCGTGCCCGCCAACACGCCCTACACCTATCATGCCGGGCCCGAGGGCGTGGAAGTGCTGGAATACCGGCATACGCTCGACATCGACTTCCAGAACTACGCCAAGGGGCAAGCGTTCTATGACAAGGCCGTCGAGACGGTGATTGCGAACAGGGACTACTGGAAGACCGTGCCCAAACCATCCGAGCGGCAAGCGGGCTAGTGCGTCGACCCTGTTGGCAGCGGCAGGCAGGTGGCGCCAGCCGCGTGGCCGGTTCATCGAGCGCGCGGTCCGGCTAGGGGCTCCGGTTCCGACCGGACCAGGCCCGTGCCAATTTGCGACAAGGCGTGGAAACCAGTAAAAAATCATGGCTGGACTGTTTGTCTTGGTCGGCGTAAGTTTACTTACGCGATTTTACTTCGCTCTATTCTTTTCCTCTTCGATTCTACCAGGATAATCAGACACTTAACCAAAGCACTCTGCTAAGGAGATTTCTATGCCTGACAGCTTTATTGGCGATGGTATCGTAATCACAGATCTTGGCGGAGCAGATTTTGCAAACAGCACGCTGGTTCAGCCCGACGGCAAGATCATCCTCGGCGGATCGAGTGGCGACCAATTTGCCTTGGCGCGCTACAATCCCGATGGCAGCCTCGACGCCAGCTTTTCCGGTGATGGCATCGTCACCACAGCCTTTGGCACAAGCGTCTTCGGTTTCACGAGTATTGCATTGCAGTCCGACGGCAAGATTCTGGTTGGCGGGGATTCCGGATCAGATTTCACTGTCATGCGCTACAATGCGGACGGCAGTCTGGACACCGGCTTCTCGGGGGACGGAATTGTAACCACTGATCTGGGCGGATCGGACTACGTTTACAGCATTGCGGTGCTTGACGATGGCAAGATACTGACGGTCGGCCAAAGCGGGCTCTATCCCGCGATCGCGCGTTACAATAGCGACGGCAGCCTCGACACGAGCTTTTCAGGCGACGGCAAACTTGTAACCGCCGTTGACGGCTCGAGCATGGATGTTCGCGATGCGGTGGTGCAGGCCGACGGCAAAATTGTATTTGTCGGCAGTCTCTATGGCGATTTCGGCGTGGTGCGGCTCAATTCCGATGGGAGTTTCGACACCGGTTTTTCCGGCGATGGCTGGCAAACGGCCGATTTCCTTGGCGCCTACGATACCGCTCTGAGCGTTGCCTTGCAGGCTGACGGCAAGATTGTCCTGGGCGGCCTTGCCAGCGATCAGGACGACGGGCCGGTCCAGTCGGCGCTCGCGCGATTCAACAGCGACGGTGCCCTCGATCTTACCTTCGATGGCAAGGGAAGGATTCTGGCCGGTGCGTTCGGCAATCCGTTCGCTGCCGAACCTCGCTTGAGCGTGGCGGTGCAGACCGATGGCAAGGTTTTGCTGGGCACCACCTCGTTCAGCGGCATTGACAGCGTGATGTCTCTGATGCGTTTCAATGCGAACGGCAGCCTCGACACTGGTTTCTCCGGCGATGGCATTGCAGCGGGCGACCTTGCAGGCATTGGAACCGGCGTTGCGCTTCAGGCGGATGGCAGGATTCTGTTCGGTGGGGGTAGCGGGGGCGACTTTGGGCTCCTGCGTTACAACGCCGACGGCAGCCTCGATGTCGGCGCGCCGAACCAGCCGCCCGTTATCACCTCGAATGGCGGTGGCGCCACGGCGAGTATTCCGGTTGCCGAGAATTCGACGGCGGTAACAACCGTGACTGCGACAGATCCTGATCTCGACAGTCTCATCTATTCGATCTCGGGCGGTCTCGATGCCTCGCTATTCTCGATCGACGGTTCGTCCGGCGCGCTCTCGTTCATTGCGGCGCCTGATTACGAGAACCCTGCGGCAAGCGGCGGCGGCAACGTCTATAACCTCACCGTCGAGGTTTCCGACGGCAACGGAGGCACCGACACGCAGGACATTACCGTGACCGTGACCGATCAGGCCGGTGAATCCTGGACCGGGACCAGCCGTGCCGACATGCATACGGGAACGGGCGAGGATGACGTTCTCTCCGGCCAAGGCGGCAGCGATACGATCAACGGCGCTGGTGGGAACGATCAGATCAACGGGGGCAAGGGCAACGACGTGCTCATTGGCGGCGCCGGAAACGATGTTCTTACCGGTGGCTCCAACAACGACACCTTCGTTTTCGCGATTGGCAGTGGCGTCGATACGATAATCGATTTCGGCACTGGCAAGGACAAGATCGACATCAGCGGCTACGGCGTCACCTCGGCTGGTTATGCTGCTTGGGCTGCTGCCCATATCAGCGGCAACGTGATCGATTTCGACGGCACTGCCGCGGTGATCGATCAGGTAACGGTTCTGGGCGTGGCCGGCCTCGTTTCGTCGAACTTCATTTTCGCGCCCTGAGGTCCGGCGCACCGTGATGGCCTGAGGCTTCAGCCCGTTGGGTCGATGGCAGGCGGTGCGGTGGGTGGCTTCCTTCGCGCGAATGTCGACCGCACCAGCATGAACACGCCGAGGCCCGCCGACATGGCGGCAATTCCGAGCAGCGCCGCCGCCGGGCCGGATCGCTGGCTCATCTCCTCGAGCGCGAATTGCGTGAGGAAAGGGCTGCCGAAGTAGCAGGCCTTCATCACGCCGAGCGTGCGCGCGCGCGTCTCCGGCGTCGAGATCGAAATGGCGAACATGGTGAGGTTGGGGGTGATGAGACCGATGGCCACGCCTTCGGTTGCGAGGCCCACTGCCGCCAGACCGGGGTGGGGCGCCAGCGCGATGATCGCGAGGCCAAGCGCCGACATGAAGCCGCTGACCATGAATACCTGTTCCATCGACAGCCAGCGCCGCACGAAGCCGAAGCTGAAACCCGCGATACCGACCAGCAGGATGTTGGGAATGACATAAAGCCCCAGGTCGCGCGCCGATGTCACGCCGATTTCGCGCAGGCGGAACGGCCAGTAGAGCATGGTTCCGGTCGCGATCGTGCCGATCACGACAGCAAGCATCATGGTGAGCCAGGGCATGCGGAATCTGGCGCTTCCCGCCTCGCCACCGGCGGCTTCCGGCTGTCCGCCATGAACGGCATGGCGGGGCACACCGGCAAAAACCAGCAGCAGCGTCGGGAAGGCGAGCGCATAGATGGCAAAGCCGTTGCGCCAGCCGGTATCGACCAGCGCACCAGCCACCGGGTTCAGCATCATCAGCACGAAGGTGGCGGCGGCACTGTTGAACCCGAGCCAGCGGCCCTGCGCCTGGCCGGAAAAGGCATCGCCGATCAGCGCGAGGTAGCACACCGACAGCGTGCCGGAACAGAAGCCGATCAGGAAACGCGCGGCGATGATGTGCCATAGCGCGCCAGCCAGCATGATCGCGCATCCCGCCAATCCGAAGCCGATCGTGGCCAGCGTGATCGTGGGTTTGCGACCGTAACGATCGGACAGCCAGCCGCCGAGCGGAGCCCCCGCCATCATCCCCAGCCCGGCGGCGGTCGCCACCATCTTGATTGCGAGATCGTTGGTGCCGTCGGCGAAGGCATCGGAAATGCCGGGCAGCATCACCGAGATCGTTCCCACCGCGATGCCGGGCAACACGCCGCCCAGCGTGACGGCGGCCTTGCCTGCCGTGTTGAGGCCCTGTGGCGCGTGATCCCGATCCATGGTCCCGACCGATCTACAGACCGCGCAACAGAATGTCCTGACAATCGTCGCG
>JAGREJ010000136.1 GCA_020446595.1 Novosphingobium sp.
GGCCACGGTGATAATGGCGGCGGGGCTGGGGCTCGTCGCCTACGTGCTGTGCCACCTGTTCTTCTACGACCGGCGCGACCGGGTCCGCGTGAAGGCGCAGACCGGGAGTGCGCAGAACCTTGCCGACAGTGCCGACCTGCCGGGTCTGAGTCTGGGCGAAGCGGCCCGCGATGCGGCGCTGTGGCGGATCGGCATCTCGATCCTGATTATCATCGCGCTGACCATCGGGTTTCTGGTCCACCAGATCGAGATTCTGGGCTCGGTGGGCGTGAGCCGCGCCACCGCTGCCTGGCTCGCGGGGCTGTCCGGAATGATGGGGATCGTCGGCAAGGTGGTGACCGGCTGGCTGCTTGACCGCTATCGCGGCGACATGGTCGGCGGCGTCACCATGGGCGCGGCAGGCCTAGCCTTCGCCCTGCTGCTGGCAGGTGGTGGATCGGCGGCGCTCATCGTTCTGGCCATGCTGGTCAACGGCTATACCGCCGGAGCCAAGCTCCAGGTCGCGAGCTACCTGACGGTGCGCTATGCGGGCCTCGCGAATTTCGGGAAGATCTATGGCTTCATTTCGGCGCTGGTCGCCGCCGGAGCCGCGGCGGGGCCGCTGATCGCGGGCGCTTCATACGACATGACCGGGAGCTATGTGCAGTTCCTCACGGCGGCCGCCGTGGGGCTGGGGATTTCCGCGCTGCTGCTGATCAGCCTGCCGCGCTACCCGGACTGGGAGAAAACGGGGGGCATGGAACCGGCATGAAGCGCAAGATCGTTTGGGCACTGGTGATTGCCGTCCTGCTCTATGCGGGATCCTGGGGCTATCGCATCTATGGCGAGTTCGCCAGGGCGCGCGATGGAGACCCGGCGGCATGGGACGACGAGGTCGCCGATCTGGTGCGCGACACCGGCAGCCAGGCATCGCAACCCGGCTCGACCCTTGCTGTCGGCAGTTCATCGATCCGGATGTGGGACAATATCCATGCGGACCTTGCCCCGCTTCGCATCGTTCAGCGCGGATTTGGCGGAGCGAGGATCGCGAATGTCATTCGCAACGCTAACTCGCTGTTCGCGGCGAACCAACCGATGGCAGCCCTGATCTTCGTGGGGACCAACGACATTGCGGGATTCGAAAACGACAAGAGCCCAGAGCGGTTGCAGCAGGATTTCGAGACGATGATCCGGGGCGTGCGCGCCATTCATCCCCGCATGCCGATCTATTACATCGCGATAACGCCGTCGCCGTTGCGGGCGGAGCTTTGGCCGCAGGCCCGGCAAACCAATCGCCTGATCGCGCAGAGCGCGAAGAAATGGGAGGGCGTCCACATCATCGATACCAACGCCGGACTTCTGGATGCGTCCGGGGCCGCGAACCCGGAGATGTATCGCTTCGATCGCCTTCACCTGAGTGACGCAGGTTATTGCCACTGGGCGCACGTCGTGCGCGCGCGGCTTGTGACGGACCTGCTTGATTTCGATGCCAGGAAGGTCGCGGCGATGCCGAGTCCGCCGTCCTGCAACGAATGACGCTTACGGGACTCAGGCAGCCAGTTTGAACGGCTCTATCGTGCCTTCGAGGTAAAGCTTCTTGGCCTTGGCTCGGCTCAGCTTGCCCGAGCTGGTGCGCGGCAGGCTCTTGGGCGGAACCAGTTCGACCACGCAGTTCATGCCGGTGATCGAGCGCACCTTTTCGCGGATCGTGTCATGCAACTTTTGCCGCTCTACCGGATCGGAAACGCGGCAATGGACGAGCACGGCGGGCACTTCCTCGCCATGATCGGTCTCCATCGCGAAAGCGGCGATGTCGCCGTGGTTGAAGCCGGGCAATTGCTCGACCGCCCATTCGATATCCTGCGGCCAGTGGTTCTTGCCGTTGATGATGATCATGTCCTTGGCGCGCCCGACGATGAACAGGTGGCCATTGGCCATGTATCCCATGTCGCCGGTGTCGAGCCAGCCATCCTGCATGCATTCGGCGGTAGCTTCCGGATCGCGGTAATAGCCCTGCATCAGGCTGGAGCCGCGGCACCAGACCTTGCCGATGCGGTGATCGGCGACGGCCGTGCCTGCCTCGCCCCTGATTTCCACTTCCATGCCGCGTACCGGCACGCCGCAGTTGACGATGGCGCGATAGCGCGCGGGGCGCGACAGATCGCGCGGGGCGCCGGAAAGCCGCTCTTCCTCGACCAGTTCGACCCGGATGCCTTCGCCCGGCGGCATCAGCGTGACCGCCAGCGTCGCTTCGGCGAGGCCATAGCTCGGCATGAACGCCGAAGCCTTGAACCCGGCGGGCGCGAAGGCATTGACGAAATTCTGCATGACGTCGGGTCGGATCATGTCGGCGCCGTTGCCCGCCAGCCGCCAGCGCGAGAGGTCGAAGCGTTCGGACACATGGGTCTGGCTGGATACGCGGCGCGCGCAGATGTCGTAGCCGAACGTCGGCGAATAGGAACACGAGGTGCCGGGGTTGCGGCTGACGAGATCGAGCCAGGCGAGCGGGCGGCGGGCGAAATCCTCGGTGCGCAGAAAGTCGGCGGAAACCTGATTGGCGATCAGTGAGAGGAAACAGCCGACAAGGCCCATGTCGTGATACCACGGCAACCAGCTTATGCAGCGGTCGCTCTCGACGAACTTCATGCCATGGCTGTGCGCGGCGAGATTGGCGAGCAGGCCCTTGTGCGTGACGACGACGCCATGCGGGAACCGGGTCGAGCCGCTCGAATATTGCAGGAAGCACACGTCGTCCGCCGTTATTTCCGGCAGCGGGGCATCGGACGCTTCGAGCGCGTCGAATTGCTCCCAGTCGAGGCCCTTGCAACCTTGTCTGTCGGCGGCGGCCTGCGCCATGCCTTCCAGCTCGCCCGGATAGAGCAGCATGACCGGCTCCGCGCTCGCCATCTGGACCGCGATCTGATCGATGTAATTGTCCTTTCCGCCAAAGCTGGTCGGCAAGGGCAGTGGCACCGGCCATGCACCCGCATAGATCGCGCCGCAGAACAGCGCGGCGAAGTCCGGTCCGGTCTCGGCGATGAGTGCGATCCGGTCACCCTTTTTCACCCCGCTTGCAATCAGCTTGCGGGCAGCTTGCAGCGCCAGTTCGCGCAGCTCCGAGTAGGGCATGACGCGCACGAGATTGCCGCGCGGATCGTGGAAATTGAAGCCGCGATTGCCGCGCGCGGCGTAATCCAGCGCCTCGCCGAAAGTGGCGAAATCGGCGAACCGGCGCGGCAGACTGTCATCATTGGGCGTCGGCACGAGGGTCGCGCCGGTATCCGGCTGCTTCGTTTCGGTATCGCTCATGGATATGTTTACCCTAATGGTTTCAACCGTTTACAAACCACTTCCCGCGCCTCTCAAAGCCCCTGGTGCGGGCCGCCCGTTTGGTTACCGGGCTTTCAACCACTCCCCATTCGAAGCGGACTGTGGCACGAATAGGGCAAGATGCCTCGTTCTCCCCGACCAAAGCCTCCGCTCGACGCGCAACGCCTTGAGGAACTGGCGCTTTCCTATGTTGCCCGGTTTGCCACAACCCGCGCAAAACTGGAGCAATACCTTGCCCGGAAGCTGCGCGAACGCGGCTGGGAGCCAGTCTCGCCACCGCCCATCTCCGATATTGCCGAACGCTTCGAGCAGGCTGGCTACATTGACGATGAGGCCTATGCGCGCAGCAAGACGGGCAGCCTGATGCGGCGCGGTTACGGCATGCGCCGGGTAGGGCAGGCGCTGGGCGCGGCGGGCGTCGAGGAGGACGTGCGCGATCTGGTTGCGCCCGACGAGCGCGAGCGCCGCGCCGCCGCGCTGACCATGGTGCGCAAGCGCCGCTTCGGCCCTTTCGCCAGCGAACCGGCGGACCGGGCGCGGCGTGAAAAACAGGTTGCCGCGATGCTGCGTGCGGGCCATGCGATGGCGCATGTGCTGGCCCTGCTCGATGCCGCTTCGGTCGAGGAAGCGGAGGAATGGGCCGAAGCCGAAGGAGAATGAAGTCGATGAGAGCGGCGCGCAGCCGATTATTTCCGGCCCTTGCCGTCTTGTGCCTGGCCGCCGTTTCCGGCGGCTGCTCTCCTGCCGTTTCCGAAGCACCGGGCAAGGTCGCGCAGGCCAGGGCGACTCATCCCGAGTCGGGCCTTGCGGTCGTGCCGCTAGCGGTCACGAGCGCGGGCAAGGCGCACAATTTCCGCGTCGAGCTTGCCCGCACCGGCTTCGAACAGTCGAAAGGCCTGATGTTCCGCACGGCGATGGGCGAGGACGAGGGCATGCTGTTCCCGCTCAATCCGCCGCGCATGGCAAGCTTCTGGATGAAGAATACGGTGATCCCGCTCGACATTATCTACATCGGCCGCGATCGGCGTATTCTTAATATCGCTGCCAATACCGTGCCCTACAGCGAGGAACTGGTCTATTCAGAGGGGGAGGCAGTAGCCGTGCTTGAACTCAACGGCGGGCGCGCGGCGGAACTCGGCATCGGACCGGGCGACAAAGTGACATGGTGAGCCGCAAGCCGCTTGCCACTGCTATCCACGAACGGTAACGGGCAAGGCCATGGGAATTCTCGGCAAGATCTTCACCTGGTGGGACGGCGCGACGATCGGCACCCTGCTTTGGAGCGCGCGCAAGGGCGAGCATGTCGGCACCGACGCGCAGGGTAACAAGTATTACCGCGCCAGGAAGCCGTCGCCTGACGGACGCGAGCGGCGCTGGGTCATCTACGATGGCGCCAACGATGCCAGCCGGGTTCCCGCCGAATGGCATGGCTGGCTGCATGGCAGCTTCGACGACGTTCCCGAAAGCCATCTGCCGCCGCCGCGCATCTGGGAAGCTGACTTCACGCCCAATGCAACAGGTACGGCCTCGGCCTATCGTCCGGCTGGTGCGCTCGAGCGGGGCGGGCAACGCGCCCGCGCGACCGGCGACTACGAAGCCTGGTCGCCCGAGGGCTGAGCCGCGCGGCGATGAATCGGTCGCTTGCCACGATTTTCGGCGCCGCCACGCTCTCACTGCTGGCGGGATGCGGACTGGGCGGTTCGTCCGAGGAACAGGTCGCCGACACTCCGAAGAAGGCCGTGCCAAGCCCCACGCCGACGCTTGCAGCCCCTTCCGAGACAGGTTCGGTCACACCCAACAAGGACCGTATCGCCACAATCGGCCTGCTCAACAAGCCCAACAATATTACCCAGAATCTCGTCCTCAAGGTGGGCGAGCGCCGACAGGTCGGCAATGTCGTTGTGCGAGTGCAGAGCTGCGAGCGCACCGCGCCCTG
>JAGREJ010000137.1 GCA_020446595.1 Novosphingobium sp.
GCGCCGTGCAACATGAAGAAGGGCGGACGAACGCCCGAGCAGGCCCGGATGGCGCCGATCGTCAAGCCGATCCGGCCGACAAACTGGCAATTGCAGGAACGTGGCCGGGCCTTTCCGCCCAACTACCTCCACGAAACCTGGCGCGACTGGCTTTACTGGGACGTCGAGCTGGAAGCCTGACATCCGGCGAAAGCTTTCCCTGCCGGGACAAGTTTACGCGATATTAACCGAACCAACCTATCCCCGGTCAGGAAAGTTAATCCGGGGGCTATCGATGCGTCTTATTGTCTTGCTTGCCAGCACTTCCTTGCTTGCCGCGTGTAGTGGCGGCGGCCCGTCGAGCGTAACCAGCGCCCCGCCTCCGGTCACCGGCGGCGGCGGAAATAACGGCGGCACTGCGAATACCACGCATACCTTCGCAAACCCGAAGGAAGCCAAGACCTACAAGGGCGTTGGCGGCAGCCACACCTATTCCTACGCCACCGATGATCGCGTTCCGCCGCGCAACCAGCAGGGCGAGCTCTATGCGGGCAAGACCACCACGGTGCGCAGCTCGACGATCTCGGTTTCCTACGATCCGGCCGATGCGGTCTATACTCTGATCGTTTCCGACCCGCTTTCGGGGGCCGAAGCCGAGACCCGCTTCCAGGACCCGGCGAGCCGCACCGACTTCGGTGGCGCGGTCGAGCCGCAGTGGGGCACGCCGGAGCTTTCGAATCCCAACATCCACTACTTGCAGGCGGGTGACGGCGATCCGCTGTCGCCCTATCGCAAGAGCGGCACCGGCTTCGTCAACGACGGCGACAACGACAACGCGCCGACTGGCACGGTCGGCAGCGCCTATCAGGCCGCGAGCCTGTTCTTCCTCAAGCCCGGCACTGAGACGCAATATGTGACCTACGCGGGCTATATCCGCAACGCATTGACCTTCAAGCAATTCGTCATCGAAGGCGACCCGATTGCGCACAACCAGACTGAATGGCATCTCGAGCGTGGGGCTTTCGCTTTCGGCGAAAACACGCCCAACGACAATGTGCCGCGGGTTGGAAGCGGCTCGTTCAACGGCTCGATGCTGGCGACCATGGTTTACAACCCGACCATCGACGGTCAGGATCCGTCCGGCCTGGTCGATCTGCCGACCTTCTTCCAGTGGATCGAGGGCTCGGCCAAACTCGATGTCGATTTCGCGGCGAGCTCGTTCAACCTGACGCTCAATGGCACGGTTACCAAGCCGTTCTACGACTACTGGACCGAGCCGCACGTCAATGTCGTGCCCGAAGGCTCGACCTTCACGGCTGCCGGCAAGGGCGACATCAACATGATCAACTTCGGCGGCTTCAAGGGCTTCTTCGAGAGCGCCAGCCTCACTTCGCCCGAAGGCCTTCGCGATGTAGCCATCGAGGGCTCGACCATCGACGGCACCTTCTATGGTCCGGCGGCCGAGGAAGCCGGTGGCGGCTTCCGCATCGTCGGCGGTAAGCCGGACGAGCGCGTGGACATTCTCGGCGCCTTCATCGGCAAGAAGTAATGACGATCACAACGAAGCATGGCCTCGCCACCGCCGTCGCGGTGGCGGCGATGCTCGCTGCCCAGGCCGGGCATGCGGAAGAGGCGGCGGCACCGTCCGTCGCGGAGGCAAAGCAGGGCGGGCGCGGCGAATGCGCGGGCGGTAGCTGCAAGTTCAGCCTGACGCCGGCCGAACTTCTCGTCCTTGCCGAACAGCTGGTCGGCGACGGCAAATATGAGGAAGCGCGCCCGCTGGTGGCCGCGCTGAAGGCGGCGCCAGGCATGGCGATCCCCTACAACTTCCTCGACGGCATGATTGCGATGAGCACGGGTGATGCGGGAACCGCGACAAGCCGTTTCCGCACGATCCTCAAGGACAATCCCGACCAGACGCGCGTGCGGCTTGAATTGGCCAAGGCGCTGATGATGCAGGGCCAGTATTCCGCGGCCGATTATCACCTGCGACTGGCGATGAACGACGAGGGCTTGCCCGAAGACATTTCCCGGATGATCGGCAATGCGCGCAGTGTGATCCGCTCAAAGCGCAAGTTCCGCTTCGGCTTCGATTTCGGCTTCGCGCCCGACACAAACATCAATTCGGCCACCGCCGCCGAGACCGTCGACATCAATTTCGGGCCGGACCGCATTCCCATTTCGCTCGACGACAACGCGCGGGCGCGCTCGGGCATGGGCGCGACCGCGAGTTTCTACGCGGGCCTGCGGCTTCCCGTGGACGGTGCGGTTTCGCTCGTCTCCGATTTCGATGCCGACTCGGTTACTTACAGCAACAGCGACTTCAGCGACTATTCGCTCCAGTTCGCCGCTGGACCCGAACTTGCACTTTCGGACAGGACCGAACTGCGGCTTCAGGGTGTGGGCCTCTATCGCTGGTATGGCGGGAAGGTCGCCGCCAAGCAGTATGGCGCGAAACTGACGCTCCAGCATGAAATGAGCCGCAGCCAGCGCCTTGCCTTCCAGGTCGATACGCGTCGTACCGAATCCGATCTCAACGCCGGTTACACCGGCTGGCAGCTTGGCGCGAACGCAA
Organism: Novosphingobium sp.; assembly: GCA_020446595.1. Lineage (GTDB taxonomy): Bacteria > Pseudomonadota > Alphaproteobacteria > Sphingomonadales > Sphingomonadaceae > Novosphingobium. Next base: position 2,555 of record JAGREJ010000137.1, read on the forward strand.
CGTTCGAGCAGGTTGTCGGCCGTTCGGCGATCCTGTCCGCCTCGCTGCTGGCGCGGCGCGACACGATGAAGGCGGATTTCTATTCCAGCAAGACGCTGGGCATGAACGTCGGCATCGGCGCGGAGTTGCCATGGGGCATCAACGCCGGGCTTTCGGGCGGCGTGACCTGGTCGCGCTACGACGATCCGCAGCTCCTGTTTTCGACCGAGCGCCGCGAGGACTGGCGCTATCAGGCGCGCGCCTATGCGGGCCTCAGGCAGTTCCGCATCGCCGGCTTCTCGCCTTCGGTCGAATACCAGTTTCTGAAGGTGTCATCGAACTACGACCTCTACCGGTCGGACCGTCATCGCTTCCATTTCAAGCTGGCGCGCTATTTCTGATCCGGGCTTGCGGGCGTCCCGCGGTCGACCACACTTGCCACCACGACATTCATGGTGACGTTGCCGAGCGTGCGCACGACGTCGGGCAACATCTCGACGGCGATCAGCAGCGCCAGCGGCGCAATCGGCACGCCCATGGCCAATGCTATCGGCACGATCGTTGCGAAGAAACTTGCCGCGGAAGCCACACCCGCCACGCCGATCGAGCAGAGCACCGCCAGCGCGCCCGCCGCGACCATTGCCGGAAGGCCCGGCTCGATGCCCGACATCCGCGCGATGTAATAGACGACCGCCAGGTTCATCGCCGGACTGGTCGCCTTGTAGAGCGCGACCGCAAGCGGGAGCACGAACTCGTCGGTGCTGTCCCGCAGGCCGAGCTTTCGGCACGAGACGATCATGGCGGGAAGGCTGGCCAGCGAGGATTGCGTGGAGATCGCGACGGTCTGGGCGGGCAACATGGCGCGGGCAAAGCGTGGCAGCGGCTGTCTCCCGGCCAGCCAGGCAATCGCATAGCCCATGACCAGCACCAGCAGGCCAACCGAAGTGACGATGAGGATGTAATGGGCCAGCGTCGTGACAAGATCGGTGCCGCTCGCGCTCACCATTGTGAGGGCCAGCGCAAAGACGCCCAGCGGGGCCAGCGCCAGCACCCAGCCGATGATGACCATCATCGCTGCCGCCAGTGCCTCGAACAGGCTTGCGAGCCTGTCGCGGCGCGCAGGGTCGAGCCTGCCCGTCGCCACCGCGAACAGCGCGATGAAAACGATGAATGGCAGCATTGTGCCGCTCGCGGCGGCGGCCAGGACGTTTTCGGGCACGATCCCGACGATGAATTCGCGAGCTCCAACCGCTTTCGGAATCTCCGCGCCGCTTTCGCCAGCCAGCGCCTGTCCGGCCCCGAGCGGAATCGGGAAAAGCGCGAGCAGCAGGGGCGCTGCGACAAGTCCGACGACCGCGCTTGCCGCGAGGGTTACGATAAACATCGTCATGGTGCGGCGCGCCATCGGCCCTGCCCTTGCCGCCTCCATCGCTTGCGCGATTCCGGTGAACAGCAGCCCTGCGACGAGCGGGACGATTGCCATCTTCAGGGCATTGATCCAGACCGCTCCGACAGGCTGGGCAACCGCCAGCAGGCTATCGAGAACCTGGCCGCGAGGCAGCAGAAGGCCGATCGCGATCCCGGCGACAAGGCCGATGAAGGTCAGCAGTGCCGGAACCCTGATTTCGGGAAGCGCGGCCGCTTTGGCTGGTGCTGTGTCCGGATCGCCTTGCGCCATGCTTGTCCCCTGAAAGCCGGATTGAAGGGATGACATTACCCGGCTGGCGCGACATAGCAATTTGTCAGCATTTCGCAGGTATCAGGCGCATATCATGACGAGGCAATATTTCGGCACCGACGGCATACGCGGACGCACCAATGCGGGGGCGATGACCGCGGACGTCGCCATGCGCGTCGGTCAGGCGGCGGGCACCCGGTTCCTGCGCGGCACACACCGGCACCGCGTGGTGATCGGCAAGGACACGCGCCTGTCGGGCTACATGCTGGAAAATGCCATGGTGGCGGGCTTCACGAGCGTGGGCATGGACGTGGTGCTGCTGGGGCCAATGCCGACGCCCGCCGTCGCCCTGCTGACGCGCGAGTTGCGCGCCGATGTCGGCGTGATGATCTCCGCGAGCCACAATCCTTACGAGGACAACGGCATCAAGCTGTTCGGCCCGGATGGCTTCAAGCTGTCCGACGAAGACGAGCTGGCAATCGAAGCCATGCTGGCCACACCGCAGCCGCTTGCGGCATCGGAAGACATCGGCCGGGCGCGCCGAATCGAGGATGCGCGCGGGCGCTACATCCACGCGGTCAAGGGCTCGCTGCCGCAGGACGTGCGGCTCGATGGCCTGAAGATCGCGATCGATTGCGCCAATGGCGCGGCCTATCAGGTCGCTCCCTCGGCCTTCTGGGAGCTTGGCGCGGAGATAGAGGCCGTGGGCGTCGAGCCCAACGGCAAGAACATCAACGACGGCTGCGGATCGACCCATCCCCAGCGCGTCGCCCAGAAAGTGATCGAATGTGGCGCCGACATCGGCATCGCGCTCGATGGCGATGCCGACCGGCTGATCGTCGTCGATGAGAAAGGCGAGATCGTCGATGGCGACCAGATCATGGCGCTGATCGGCGGCCAGCTTGCCGCGCGCGGCGAGCTCAAGGGCGGCGGCGTTGTCGCCACGGTGATGTCGAACCTCGGGCTGGAGCGCCATCTTGGCGGCATCGGTCTGAACCTCGTTCGCACCCAGGTCGGTGACCGTTATGTGCTCGAGGCGATGAAGGCGGGCGGCTACAATCTCGGCGGCGAACAGTCCGGCCACATGATCCTGCTCGACCACGCGACGACCGGCGACGGCACCATCGCCGCGCTGCAGGTGCTTTCCGCGCTGGTGCAATCGGGCAAGCGGGCGAGCGAGCTGCTGCACCAGTTCGATCCGGTGCCGCAATTGCTGCGTAACGTGCGCTTTTCAGGCGGCAAGCCGCTGGAGGATGCCGCGGTCAAGGCGGCTATTGCCGATGCCGAGGCGAGCCTGAACGGCAAGGGGCGGCTGGTGATCCGCCCCTCGGGCACTGAGCCGCTGATCCGGGTCATGGCCGAAGGCGACGATGCGGGCGAAGTCGAGGCGGCGGTCGCGAGCATTTGCGCGGCGGTGGAGCAAGCGGCGGCGTGAACCCGCCTCCCCGCATCCTCGCCATCGCCGGTTCGGATTCGAGCGGCGGGGCGGGCATCCAGGCCGATATCAAGACCATCACCATGCTCGGCGGCTATGCCATGACCGCGATCACGGCGGTGACGGCGCAGAACACGACCGGGGTTCAGGCGGTGGAGGTGCTTTCGCCGGAACTCGTCGCGGCCCAGATTGATGCCTGCGTCAGCGACATTGGCGTCGATGCCGTCAAGATCGGAATGCTGGGCTCGGCGCAGATCGCCGCAGTGGTTGCAGACCGGTTGCAAGGCATCGGCGTGCCGGTGGTGTTCGATCCGGTCATGGTTGCGACAAGCGGCTCGGTGCTGGCCGACGATGCGACCATATCCGCTTTCGAGCGGCTGATGACTATCGCAACACTCACCACTCCAAACGTGGCCGAACTTGCGGCGCTTGGCGGCGATGAAGCGATGGCCGCGCGCGGGGTAACCTTTCTTGCCAAGGGTGGTGATGCAGACGGCGACATCTTGGAGGATCGCTTGTTCGTGCCGGGAGCCGAACCGCGCGTCTGGAGTGCCAAGCGCATCCAGACCCGCCACACCCACGGCACCGGTTGCACGCTTTCGAGCGCGATCGCGACTCATCTCGGCATGGGGCTGGGCCTCACCGAGTCCATCGACAAGGCGCGC
>JAGREJ010000138.1:0-2351 GCA_020446595.1 Novosphingobium sp.
GGACTTGGCGGCGGCATAGTTGATCTGTCCATACTGGCCCGCCTGCCCGTTGACGGATCCGATGTTGACGATCCGCCCCCAGCCACGCTCCCGCATGCGGGGGGAGGTCGCCTTGGCCATGTTGAAACAGCCGCCAAGGTTGATTCGGAGAACCTCGTTCCAGTCTTCGAAGCTCATCTTGTGCAGAGTGCCGTCGCGCGTGATACCCGCGTTGTTGACAAGAATGTCGATCGGCCCGACTTCTTCTTCGACCTGCTTGCACCCGGCCAGCGTCGCTTCGTGGTCGCCGACGTCCCACTTGTAGGCGCGCATGCCGGTTTCTTCCGTGAATTCCTGTGCCGCCTTGTCGTTGCCCGCATAGTTGGCGACGACGGTAAAGCCCTTGTCCCTGAGAGCAAGGCAGACGCCCTTGCCGATACCTCTTGTTCCACCGGTGACAATCGCGACGCGCGACATGAAATATCCTTTCAGTTAGCGTCCTCCCTTGGCGATTGGTAAGGCTTTCCACGCGTGCCGACAAGCGCCCGTGAGATTACAATTGCACCTTGGCAATTGCATTTTATGCATCGAAAGAATGAGGTGCGTCAGAAGCGGAACTGGGTGCCCAGGTAGACTGCCTGGTTGTCCTGCTTGCCATCGGCGGGAGGGATCAGCCGCTCGCGCTCCTGCGAGTAACGGACGCCCGCCGTCACGTCGAGATTGCGGGTGACGCGGTAGCTGCCACCCACATCGACCAGATCATCGCTGTCGCCGCCGAAGGTGCGGGGTGCGCGCCCGGCCGCCTGCGTCTCGTCCACGACGATGCGCGGATTGAACCGCGAATCGCGCGCCGACCCGCCGCTTGAAATGGAGAACTTTGCAAGGTCGGACGCGCCCTGAACCTGTAGATCGTCCTTGCGGACCAGACCTTGCGCGAAGCTGTTGTAACCGCGTGAGACGCCGAGACTGAAGCCGGTCGGCGCGATGCGCACTTCCGGCCCCTCGACCGGCTGTCTCGTGCGTCCGCGCGACGCAGCAACTGTCAGCGAGCGCGCTGCCTCGGCATCGACACGTACGGCAACGGTTACCGAGCGGTCGGGGCGGCTGGGAGAGCTGGCCGGCGTGAAGGGATAGAGCTTGCCGCGCGCCATCGAACTCGTCGGGAGGTTGCGTGAGAAGCCGGTGGCGTTAGCGGCCCGGTCGAGCACCCCCACGGTCTGCTCGCCGGCCACGGGCGGCTCTCCGGTTTCGAACTGCGCCGAAAATGCAAGAACTGCGCTTGGCAGGGCAAGCAGGCTCACTGCGCCGGTAAGCAGTGCACCGGTTGTCACGCCTCCCATGTTATTGCCGCTTTGCACAGTCCTCGCTTCCCGGTCTACAAGGTGCCGTCCAGACCGCATTTCTGCGACCGGAGGCTTGAATGGCGTTCAGCCTACATTTCCGTAAATCATCTTAACACAGGATGATCGACAGGGCCAAGCACCTGTAGCGCGGCGATCCGGCAATGCGCGCCACTTGCCGACCCGCGCGCGACGGCTATAGAGGCTGAAGCAGCGGGCACGGCGCGAGCCGCAGTCTGCTTCCATGAGAACAGGATGTGAATACGACGATGACCGGCACAATTCTCACCAGCCGAACCGCGCCAGTTTCCGCGCGCTCCCGTTTCCCGATTCGCAGGGCGCTTGGCGTGGGGCTGGGCGTTATTGCAGTGGCTATGCTCTCGGGCTGCGGCGGCAAGGACCGGGTGGCGCCCGACATGGCAGCCTCGCGCGTCACCACGATCGGCGTCAATTCCTACCTGTGGCGTGCCAGCCTCGACACCCTTTCGTTCATGCCGCTGGTGCAGGCCGACAGCTCGGGCGGCGTCATCGTGACCGACTGGTATACCAACCCGTCGAATCCCGGCGAGCGCGTGAAGGTCAGTGTGACGATTCTCGATCAGGATCTGCGCGCCGATGCACTGCGCATCGCGGCGAGCCGCGAAGTCGCCCAGGGTGGTTACTGGGTCGCTGCGCCTGTTCAGGCGGCGACCGTCCAGAAGCTGGAAGACGTCATCCTCACGCGCGCGCGTGATCTGCGGCGCAATTCGGTCGGCGGTTGAGCCGAACTCTCGCGAAGGAAAGACTGGCCATGAGCGAGCGGTTCGATCCGGCTCGGGCAGACAGCCACTGGCAGAGCGTCTGGGACGAGAAGCAATGCTTCCGTGCCGACGACGCCAGCAACAAGCCGCGCAGCTATGTCCTGGAGATGTTCCCCTATCCATCGGGGCGCATCCATATCGGCCATGTCCGCAATTATACGATGGGCGACGTGCTGGCGCGCTACAAGCGCATGCGCGGGCACGAGGTGCTGCACCCGATGGGATGGGATGC
>JAGREJ010000138.1:2466-2651 GCA_020446595.1 Novosphingobium sp.
GACTGGAGCCGCGAGGTCGCGACCTGCGAGCCTGACTATTACGGGCACGAGCAGGCCCTGTTCCTCGATCTCTACGAGCATGGCCTGGTTTACCGCAAGGAATCGGCGGTCAACTGGGATCCGGTCGACCAGACCGTGCTGGCCAACGAGCAGGTGATCGACGGACGCGGCTGGCGCTCCGGCGC
>JAGREJ010000138.1:2712-19071 GCA_020446595.1 Novosphingobium sp.
AGGGCTCGGGGGCCTCGACAAGTGGCCCGAGAAGGTCCGCACGATGCAGGAGAACTGGATCGGCAAGTCGCAGGGGCTGGAGTTCTCGTTCGACCTCTCGAACGGAGAGAAATTGCCGGTCTACACGACCCGGCCCGATACCATTTTCGGTGCGAGTTTCGTCGCCGTGGCGGCCGATCACCCGGTGGCGGAAGCGCTGGCGATGAACAACTGCGAGGTCGCGAAATTCATCGAGAGATGCCGTTCGGGCGGCACAACCGCTGCAGAACTCGAAACTGCGGAAAAGCTGGGTTTCGATACCGGAATCGGCGCGAAGCACCCGTTCACGGGCAAATATCTGCCGGTCTACATCGCCAATTTCGTGCTGATGGACTACGGCACCGGCGCGATCATGGCGGTGCCGGGCCACGACCAGCGCGACTTCGATTTCGCGACCAAATATGGCCTGCCGATTCTGCGCGTGATCGCCGCCAGTGCCGAAGATGCCGACAGGCCGTTCGCGGGCGAGGCAGAGGCGGGCGACGGCATTTGCGTCAATTCCGGCTTCATCGACGGGATGAGCGTCGCCGAGGGCAAGGCCGCGGTGATTGCGCGCGCAGAGGCCGGAGGCTGGGGCACGGCAAAGACGCAATACCGCCTGCGCGACTGGGGCGTTTCGCGCCAGCGTTACTGGGGCACGCCGATCCCGTTCATCCACTGCGAGGCATGTGGCGTCGTGCCGGTGCCCAAAGATCAGCTCCCGGTCGTCCTGCCCGACGACGTGGATTTTTCCGTCCCCGGCAACCCGCTCGATCGCCATGCCACATGGAAGCATGTCGATTGTCCCCAATGCGGCAAGGCCGCACGGCGCGAGACCGACACGCTCGACACTTTCGTCGATAGCTCGTGGTATTTCCTGCGCTTCGCCAGCCAGCCGAGCGACCGGCCGTTCGATCCGGCGGCCATCGCCCAATGGCTCCCGGTCGAGCAATATATCGGTGGGATCGAGCACGCGATCCTGCACCTGCTCTATGCCCGGTTCTGGACCCGTGCGCTGGCGCGGATCGGAATGATCGAGGTTGCCGAACCTTTCGCCAGCCTGTTCACGCAGGGCATGGTGACTCATGAGACCTATTCGCGCCGCGAGGGCGGGCGCGAGACCTATTTCAGCCCCGGCGAAGTCGAACGTGGCGGAGACGGTGCGACGTTGAAGGCCGATGGTCAGCCGGTCGAGATCGGTCGCGTTATCAAGATGTCGAAGTCGAAGAAGAACGTGGTCGATCCCGATGAGATCGTCGCGACCTATGGCGCCGACGCGATCCGCTGGTTCATGCTGTCCGACAGCCCGCCCGAACGCGACCTGCCGTGGTCGGAAGCGGGGATCGAGGGCTGCGGGCGGTTCGTCCAGCGGCTGTGGCGGCTGTTCGGCCAGTTCGACGCCTCGGCCAGCGGCGAGGATGCCGCGCTCGATCGCAAGCGCGACCAGACCGTCGCAGCCGTTGCCGATGATATCGAGGCGCTGTCCTTCAACAAGGCCGTGGCGCGCATTTACGAACTGGCCTCCGCCATCGAAAAGGCTTCGCCCAGCGCCAGCCGCTCGGCGGCGATCCGCGCATTGCTGCAGATCGTCGCGCCAATGATGCCGCATATCGCCGAGGAAGCGTGGCAGGCGATGGGCGATGGCCTGGTTGCCGAGGCAGCCTGGCCCGAGGTCGATCCCGCCCTGCTGGTCGAGGATGAGGTCACCATTGCGGTCCAGGTGAAAGGCAAGCTGCGCGATACGATCACTGCCGCAAAGGGCCTGCCGGAAGACGATCTGAAGGCGCTGGCGCTCGCGAGCGAAAAGGTGCAGCGTTCCATTGGTGATGCCGAAATCCGCAAGGTGATTGTCGTGCCGGACCGCTTGGTGAACATTGTCGCATGAGGGGCGCGGCGCTCCTCCTTCCCTTCCTGCTCGCCGCTTGCGGGCTTCAACCGATGTATGCCGGCGGCGGCGATGGCTCAGTCGCGCAGGGCCTCGCCTCCATCGAGGTATCGGCCATCGAGGGGCGCGCCGGATGGCTGGTGCGCCATGCCCTCAACGATCGGCTCGACGCGAATGGCGCACCGCAGGCGCCGCAATATCGGCTCGACGTGCGGCTGGATGACCGGCTCGAAGGCTTCGCCCTCTTGTCAGACGATACGATCGGGCGCGAGCGGCGCACGCTGCGCGCGCGCTATCAGCTTGTCGAACTGGCGACCGGCAGGATCGTACTGGACGACAGCGCCACTTCGGACGCGGGCATCGATGTCGTGTCGTCGGACTATGCCACTATCTCCGCGGAGAGCAGCGCGCTGGAGAATCTTGCCACCGATATCGCCAGCCGGATTGTAACCAGTGTTGCACTGGAACTGCGCGGCTCGCGTGCGGGCGAGCCGTGAAGGCAAGTCAGCGCGACTTTGCCCGTCTGGCTCCCGAAGCCGCTCGCGAGGCGCGACTGTTCTTCTTCTGTGGTCCCGACGAGGCGGGCGCATGGGCCGCGCTGGAAAGCATCGTCTCCCTGCTGACCGATCCCGGCGAGCGGATCGAACTTTCAGGTGCGGACCTCAGGAAGGATCCGGTCCGGCTTGGCGACGAGGCCCGGTCCTCGTCGCTGTTCGGTGATGCGCGTCACATCGTCGTGCGCGCATCGGGCGAGGAAGCCCACGATGCGCTTGAAGTGCTGCTTTCGTCCGACGTCGAGATCTGCCCGGTCCTGATCGTCGCAACGGGCGCCACCGACAAGTCGCGCACGGCGAAGCTGATCGCGAACCGGCGCGATGCGCTGGTCGGCATGTTCTACCTGCCAGATCTTGCCGCGATCGCGCAGACCGTGCGACAACTGGGCGCCGAGACCGGTCTCAAGATGGACGCGGCCATGGCTCAGAAGATAGCCAGCACGGCGGGTCTCGATATTCGTCTGGCGCGTTCCGAAGTCGAGAAGCTCGCGCTCTATCTCGATGCCGATCCCGGCTCGCCGCGCGATCTTCATGCGGACTCGCTGGATGCAATCGGCGCGGCATCCGAAGACGACAGCTTCGGCCCCATCGTCGATTGCGTGCTCGGAGGGAACACTGGTCGGCTGGCAACCGAGATCCGGCGGTATCGCGAGCTGGGCATCAATCCGGTGGCCTTGCTGCTTGCCCTGGAGCGCCGCGCCGCGCAGCTCGCCGCGCTTGCCGCGAAGCTGGGTTCGCGCGGAGACGTCGAGACCCTGGTCAATGCGGAAAAGAATGCGCGCCGGGTCTTCTACAAGGACGCCGACGCCATCAAGACACAGTTGTCTCGCTGGCGCGGCAAGCGGCTCGAACGACTCGTGGACCGTCTTTCGGGCCTTCATCATGCGCTGCTCTCTAACAGCGCCGACGCCGAGCTTCTGTTGGCCCAAGGCATGGCCGAGATAGCTCGTGCTGCATCTGCGAAGAGATAATATTTTCAAAATTCGGTGTGTTAGCTACTCGATTGCGAAAAGATATTGCAGGCGCAACAGATTGCTTCTTGGACTCGAAGCTGTAATGGCATAAGGGTATCGACGTAGACGTTTTCCCGGATTGGCCGGAAAAGCGAGCGGAGGTGCTCAGCAATGAATGCCCATGCCGCGATCAGCGATCCGCAACCCGCCGGTTCGGCGACGGGGTCGTTGGTTTTGGCGCCCTCGCTCGAGCGACGGCGCCTGCAATGCTACATTGCGCTGATCTGTGTCGATATAGTCACCCTGCTGGTCGGCTTTGCGGTCGCGAGTTTTCTCTATACCGGAAGTGCGAGCGTCGCTCAGGATCTCGTGCTTGCCCAGCTCATCGTTCCGATTTTTCTGACAATCGCCCTCTATAACGGCACCTACTCCATCGATTCGCTCGCCAATGTCGGGATTGCGCTTGGCCGCGCGACGGTCGCGTTGACGCTTTCGGCACTGTTTGTCGCGCTTATCGCATTTGTGACCAAGTCCGGCGATCAGTTCTCCCGCTTTGGTTTTCTTTCGGGAACCCTGATTGCCGCAGCCCTCCTGATCTGGAACCGTCTGTCGATGCGTGGCTTCGTGCGCTGGCGTTGTGGTCAAAACGTCCGCAACGATCTTGTGATTGACGATGGCGGCCCTTCGCTCGAAGTTCCCGGCGCGATCGAGGTTTCCGCCCAAACTCTCGGCATTCGTGCCGACCTGGATGACCCCGGCATTCTCGACAGGGTCGGCAGCGTACTTCGCAACATCGACCGGGTAATCGTCAGTTGCCCGGCCGAGAGGCGGAGTGCATGGGCGATGCTGCTGAAGGGAGCGAACATCGAAGGCGAGGTTCTCGACGAGCAGGTCCGGGCACTGGGCGCGCAAGGAGCAAGAGTGCTTGGCGATCAGGGAATGCTGCTGGTTTCGGCCGGTCCGCTTGGTCTGCGAGCGCGTGCGATCAAGCGGATTTTCGACACTGTGTTTGCCGCCGTTGCAATCGTTGTTCTCTCACCGCTGCTGGTGCTGGTCGCATTGGCGATAAAGCTCGAAGATGGCGGTTCGGTATTCTTTGCACAGAAGCGTGTCGGGCGCGCAAACCGCTTCTTCGAAATGTACAAGTTTCGCAGCATGTCCGAAGCTCAGGCCGACAGGGATGGGCTGGTTTCGGCGTCAAAGGGCGACCAGCGCGTAACTCGTGTCGGCGCCTTCATCCGGCGGACCAGCATCGACGAACTGCCACAACTTTTCAATGTCCTGAAAGGCGACATGAGTATTGTCGGGCCGCGCCCGCATGCGCTGGGTTCGCATGCGGGCGACAAGCTGTTCTGGCAGGTGGATCGCCGCTATTGGCATCGTCACAGCCTTAGGCCTGGTCTGAGCGGCCTTGCCCAGATACGCGGACTTCGCGGTGCAACGGAGAACGAAAGCGATCTGCTCGAACGCCTTCGCGCCGACCTGGAGTATCTCGAAGGCTGGACTATCATGAGAGACATCACGATTGTCTTGCTCACGATCCGGGTGCTTGTCCACGACCGGGCTTTCTGACTCAGGTTCTGACTCGAGTCCGGTTCGGCGCGCAGGACTACCGGAGCGCCTTCACCTCGCGCAGCGCAACCGTGGTCATGCCAGCACCGTCAGACCAAAAAACGACGCAGTAAACACGCTGATGTCCGTGTCGGACGTATTCAGCCGCAGCGACATCGTATCGCCTGCGCTGACGTTGACGGGATAGCCAGGAACAACGATGGTCGGAGCGCCACTGCCGGTATATTCGGCATTGTGCGCGCGGGGGTCCAATTGTGCTCCGTTCTTGTAAAACTCGGCTGTGATGTTGGTATTGGCCGAGTGCATTCCAACTGCTGCCCTTCCGAAAGGCAATACCCAGCTCACCCCTGCGGGGATCGTTATCACGCCCGAGGAAAGCGAGAAGCCAACCGTGTCGTAAACCTCCGTGTCGAAAGGAACTGAAGCGGTCGATGAATAGTTCGCGCCGTTTTGCTGCGTGGAGAGCTTTACCAGCACGCCTCTGAATGTCAGCGCCTTGGTGGCGTCCGTCTGTGCCGCGGCGACTCCTGTGTAAAGCTCGGTGAAGTTTGCGTCGGCTTTGCCAAAATGTCCGCGCAGAATGTCGTTGCTGCCATCGTTTGCCGTATGACCGGCATTGATGATTTGCTGTGCCATGGTCCTGTTCCTTCGCTCAGTAGATCACGCCGCCTTCGACGCGGATGTTCGAATCTCCGGCGCTCGTGCCGCCCGTGCCGTCGTCGAACCAGAACCGTACGCGCCCTGTGTTGCTGTCGGATTCGACTGGAATGTGGAGATCGGCGCAGACGTAGTGTCCGGCGTTCTGGGCCTTGGCCACAGTCGTTGCATAGATGACCGACTTGTCATCGTTGCCGATCAGGCAGCGGAAATTGTTGCCGTTTCCGACACCTGCCTCGATCTTCACCCATACCTGAGCAATGCGCACGTAAGGGGGAAGCTGCACCGCCGTTCCATTGAGGCCACCCGAACCGGTAATGCCTGCCTGTGTCCAGAACGGACTGACTTCGAAGCGCCGACGGGTGCGGTGCCGGGTGTTCTGCGCCTGCCCTTCTCCGATGAGGCTGGCCGGACCGAAGACGTCGCAGCCGCGAGCATAGGTGCGCGGGCTGGCCGTCGCGTCGCTGACACTGGATCCCCGGCAGTCTTCGTCGATCGTGAGGCGTCCGCCGTTGCCTGCCCACTGAACTGCATTGTTGCCGAAGCTGAACAGCGCATCGTCGACCTGGCAACCGTTTGCGAAGTGGAGATGGGCATTCTTTCCCCGTCGCCCGTCACCGTTTTCACCGACCTGGAACAACATATTGCCGCCGTTGGTGCCCTTTTCGAACGAGGTTGCCTCGAAGCGCACAGTCGAAAAGCCGCCAACGATGACAATCGTCTTGTCGGCGTTGCCGGTATTGAGAAACGAGCAGCCTCGGGCGATGATCTGTGTGTCGCCATAATTGGTGTGGGCAAATCCATGATAGTTCCCACGCAGCTCCATGCGAACGTCACTGAAGGTGATCGGGGCATTCGACAGACTGGTGCCGCCGGCGGTCGCCTTTACGACGTAATGCGAGGAGGTGTCTCCGCTGCCCTGAGCCGCGATGATCGCGCCGCCATGCATGAGGAAATTTCCACCGCCGCCGGCGCAATTCGGTCCGTACTCAAGGAAATTACCGTAGAGCAGGTTGATGTAACAGTTGTTCCAGCTGTGCGAGACCGATTGGGTATTGTCGATGTAGTTGACGTTACGACATTTGTTCACGGTGCAAGCGATGAAGGTGTGGGTATCGACGTTGTTCGGTCCAGCGACATGAAAGACCGTCTCGAAATAGCGGAATTCGCAACGGCTCCAGATGAACCCGCTTTCCCACCCCGGCCCGGTCAGCTTGAATCCGTTGCACAGGGGGTTGATGTTGCCCACGCCAATGCCGGTGCCGACCAGAGGAATGGCATCGTGCCAGATGTCGCCGCCCGAAAAGCTGAGGTCCTCGAACACCATCCCCCATTGGCGCTGCCCGTTATTTTCGTAAAACCACGATGTGCCGGACAGCGCCGAAGGATCGAGCCACAGGATCGAATTGCGGCTGCCCGCGCCATGCACGACGATGTTCGAGCGTTGCCATTCCTCCATGTTCGAGAACACGCCATTCTGCGTGATGCGGTAAACGCCCTCGGGGAAGTAGAGTCGGCCCGTGCCCATTCGGTAGCCGTAGAACAGGGGCGTGCGGACAATCAGTGCTCGCAGCGCCGCCCGAATGGCCTCGGTATCGTCGGTGACGCCGTCGCCGACCGCGCCGAAGTCCTTGACGCTGATCCTCTCGTCAAGCCGGTCGACAAGGTTGCGCCCGACCGAATCGTAATCCGGCGCACGATAGCCGACCAGTCTCGAACCCAGATCGACTTCGGTCGAACCGAGCCGGGCAAGGGTGCCCAGAGCGATGCCGCGCGCCGCGAAATCCACGCCGCTCATTGCGCGATCCTGTAGTCGATCGACCCGGAAGTCAGGGCTATGTCGATGTGAAGTTGCGCGCCATCTTCCTGTTCCTCCCAGACGTGCTCGCAAGCGTTGCCAGTGTAGCGACCCCAGGCCAAGCCACCTACTGTGACGGGATGAAGTGTGGTTCCGCCGTCGATCGATCGCTTGATCTGGACGACGCCTTCCCATGTACCGGCAAGTGTGAGGACGACGGGCCGTCCAGGCGCCGGATGGAATGGGCCGGTAACGATGCTTGCGGGGGAGGTTCCTTCAAGCGGGGGCGGGGCAGGCGCGACCGTCGGCGTGACCTCGATCGGTTCGGCGGATGTAAGTGCTACTGGCAGGGGCTTGACCGGGTCGACGATCTCGAGATCGCCAGTTGGACCTGAAAAGCCCAGGGCGAATGCGGGCACATAGCCTGCGGGGGTCTTGATGGGATTGGTGGTTGGCATGTCGGGCTCCGTTTGAGGAACTGGGAACCCGAGAGCAGATAGTCATGCTTTTCCAAGTAGGAAAACAGAAAATAAAAAACTCACCAATTTGGTGATTTCACAGCGGGCTAATTGCTCTTCGGCGCAGAAAAAGTGCCCGACACCCGGCCGCCTTCCGCCGAGGATACGCCGCTGTTCAGGTCGATCACGAATCGATTGCCCTGAAGGGTGTCGTTGCCGCGCCGCAGCGAAGCATTCCCGGCCATGGTGATGATCCGTCGGTTGAAGTCATAGACTGCGACATCGCCCCTTGCGGTCTCGCCACCCCGAGTCACCACGACACCCCCTGTCGCGGTGATCCGCTGAATCTTCAGCGAGTCCGTATTGGTGAAATCGACAACTGTGCGAGCCGCCCGTACGCGAAGCCCGCCTTGAGTAACATCGACATTCCCGGACAGGACGACGCGATCCTGTCGGCCCTGTAGCTCAATGCGATCGGCGGCATAGTCTACCGGCGCGTTCGAATTGTGTCCGGAAATTGCCTGTGCAGTGAGCGCCTGCCAGCCGCCCAGACCGGCGATGGTGGCAACAACGGCGACAAGTGCGCCGCGTGCGGCACGGGTCGGGAAGGGGCTGGCGGTCATTTCGGTACTCTCAGCTTTCCGGGAACCATACGCAGTCGCGCATTGCCCTCCAATCGAACGGTGCGCGCCCGCAGGTCGGCACGGATGCTGTCGGCAGTAAACGAGCCGGTTGGCACCGCTCCCTTTACACCGCCGCTTCCCACCGCGACCTGCGAATCGAGGTCGATGCGCACGTCTTGCGTCGTCATTCGGTATCCGTCGGGAGCCGAAAACACGACCGGACCCACGACAGCTATCTGCTCGGTCCGATAATTGTAGCTGCCGTTCGGAGCTTCGATCCGGGCGGGACCGTCAGCCAATTCCAGGAACGCCTGCAGGCCATCCATCTCGACGACCGGCTGGTCGGCGGAAACCTGCGCCGCTTTGCCCGCGAGGACGCGGAAAGGTCGACCGTCCGCATCCTTGCCCCGGTAGGTCGCAGAATCGACTGCTATACGCTCGCCGGTGATCGCCACTTCATTGCGGTCAAGCAGAAAGCCGATCTCGCCGCGCGGACTGAGCGGAGAGAGGATCATGATCGCCGCGACCAGTCCGATTGCTGCGGGAAGCACCTTCGACAGCCTTGCGATCAGTCGGTCATGCGAACCACCCGGAGCGGCAAACCGGCGCCGCCGGTCCTGAATCAGGTCGGCTTCGACGGTCATTGGCCGGTCATGCCGATGTGTGGCTGAAAATATCGTGATCCGGCCAACCGGCGAGATCGAGCCTCGCCCGTGCCGGCAGGAAATCGAAACAGGCCTGCGCCAGTTCGGTTCGGCCTTCGCGCTTAAGCCGTTCCGTCAGGCCATCCCGCAAGGCATGCAGATAGCGGACGTCGGACGCGGCATAGTCGCGCTGCGCCTCATTGAGTTGGCCCGCCCCCCAGTCGCTCGATTGCTGCTGTTTCGAAATCTCCTTGCCGAGCATCTCGCGCACAAGATCCTTCAGACCATGCCGGTCGGTATAGGTGCGCACGAGCTTGCTGGCGATCTTGGTGCAGAACACCGGCGCAGCCGTTACTCCGAGATAGTGTTCGATCGCGGCAAGATCGAAGCGGGCGAAGTGGTAGAGTTTCACCCGCGCAGGGTCGGCAAGCACGGCCTTGAGGTTCGGTGCGTCGAACGAACTGCCCGGAGAGAAACGGACGAGGTGCTCGTCGCTCCCGCCGTCGGAAATCTGGACAAGGCACAATCGATCGCGTGGTGTTATCAGCCCCATCGTTTCAGTATCGACCGCTACAGCGCCGGGACCAAGCACACCTTCGGGGAGATCTTCTTCATGGAGATGGACAGCCATACGGTGGCAGTGCTTAGGCTGTGCACACCGGTTAGGCAATGGGCGGGAAAGCGGAGCCAGACAATGAATGAGTCGGCCGTGCAGACAGGTGTGCCAGAAAGCTGGCGATCCGTGCTTGCGCCGGTGCTGGCCACGCGCGAAGCGCGCAAGCTGGGCGGCTTTCTCCAGGCGCAAGAGAAAGCAGGGCGCCGCATATTCCCGCCGCGCGGGTGCCGCCTTCGCGCGCTGGAGCTGACCCCGCTCGACAAGGTCAAGGCCGTGATCCTCGGGCAAGATCCCTATCATGGAGCCGGACAGGCGCACGGGCTGGCCTTTTCTGTTCCCCAAGGCGTGAAAGTGCCGCCTTCGCTGGTCAACATCTACAAGGAGCTGGCCAGCGATCTTGGCATTGCCGCGCCCGGCCACGGCAACCTTGAAAGCTGGGCGCGTCAAGGCGTGCTGCTGCTCAACAACGCGCTTACCGTGGAGGAGGGGCAGGCCGGGGCGCATCAGGGTCTTGGTTGGGAAGCGGTTACCGATGCGGTGGTGGCCGCCGTTGCCGCGCGCCAGGAACCAGTCGTATTCATGCTGTGGGGAAGCCATGCGCGCAAGAAGGCCGAGCGAGTGCCCGGCCTTGCTTCGAGCGCCCATCTGGTCCTCACCGCGCCACACCCCAGCCCGCTCTCGGCGCACTCCGGGTTCTTCGGTTGCCACCATTTCAGCAAGGCCAACGCCTTTCTCGAAGCGAACGGGCGGGGTGCGATCGACTGGGCAGCCTAGCGCGATGACCGAGGACGAAGCCCGGCTGCGCCTGCTCGCTCGCAAGGATGAACTCGAAGCCGAAGACCGGACCAACGCCGATGCGCGCGATCCGGTCACGCTTCAGCAGGACAGCGTCGGCCGTCTGTCGCGGATGGACGCGATGCAGCAACAGGCCATGGCGCAGGCGACGCAACGTCGGCGTGAAGCGGAGAGGCGGCGCATTGGCGTTGCGCTGGAGCGTCTCGACGAGGGCGAATGGGGCTGGTGCACCACCTGTGGGGAAGCGATCGCAGAGGCGCGGTTGCAGCATGATCCCAGCGTGGCGCAGTGCGTCGGCTGCGCCGGAAAAAACTGACACGATCCGCCATTGCGTTGACGATCCGGACAGGTAAGGTCCGCCGGGAATCATGCCACAAGAGCAAAGTCCTTAGGAGAGACCAGCGATGACCTACCCCCTCGAGCCCGGAAAGCCCGCAGACTACCCCGTTCAACCCGGCTCGATGCTGCTCACGCTGGTCGAGCCGCACAAGGGATACGAAGTCGCCTTCAATCGCTGGTACGAGCGCGATCACTTCTATGGCGGCTGCATGGAAGGCGAGTTCAACATGGCGGGCGCGCGCTGGGTGGCGACGCGCGATCTGAAAGACCTGCGCTTCCCGAAAGAAACGGATGCGGCCAAGCCGAACTACGATTCGGGTTCCTTCATTGCAGTCTACTGGGTCCTGGAAGGACATCACGACGAGTGGCTGGCCTGGTCGGGCAAGCGGGTGTTCGATCTCTATTCGGGCGGGCGCGGCTTTCCCGAACGCAGTCACGTCAACACCAACCTCTATACGTTCCTCGACGCCGACTATCGCGATGAGGATCCGGTCCCGGTCATGCTGGCGCTCGACCGGCACTTTCAGGGCATGATCGTCATGTGGTTCGATGGCCTTGACGGCGCCAAGCCGGCGGAAAGCCTCTCGAAACTGCGCGAGAAGTGTCTGCCTGAAATGCTGGGCGGATCGCCCATCGAGATCGCCGCGACATGGGCGCCGATCCTTCCCGATCAACCGCGCGAATCGCCGATGGACCTGGGCGCGGAGCCCGGCGGGCCGACGCGGTTCTGCCAGTTGATGTTCACCGATGAGGATCCGAAGAACGCAATTCCCGCGCTCAAGGCCTATGCCGAGGCGGTCGAAAAGGCCGGGATAGCCAAGCTGTCGCTCTGTGCCCCGTTCAAGAAGACCATCGTCGGAACCGACACCTATACCGACCAGTTGTGGTGAGCGCGCCGACCGCTATTTGAAGCGCACTCCGGCAAGCACTTTGGGCATATCGCCCGAGCTTTCGAGGCAGGCCTTGGGGTCCTTGTTGGGGAAGCGGGAGCAATCGAACTTCGTGGTTGCGCCCGTGCCCCCGCCGCTGCGCACATATTCGAACACCATGGTGGAGCGGGTCAGCACCGGAAGTGGATAGGATGCCGGTATGTCGTCCTCGTTGCCCCAGGCGTTGACCCGGCATGGACCCGGCTTGCCGCAAAGCGCCAGCGCCGCGTTGACGACCTGCGAGGCGCTGGTTCCCGGCGGTGCGAGCAAGCCGAACGAGTGGCCGTCTCCACCGACCAGTTTCACCTTGTTACCGTAGAGCGGCACCTTGCCCATGCTCGCGGGCAATTTCGCGGGGGCCTGCGGCAAACCGAGGATTTTCGGCTGGTCGTCAGCCGCGATCAGGCCAGTATCGCCATCGTCCGGCGGCAATGCGGCGATAGCGAAACTTCCGGCCGATTCATGGCCGCGATAGACCTTGCCGAAGGCGCCCGGTCCGCCCCATGTCCCCGGCCAGCCGAAGAACAGGTGGGTGCCGACCTGCGCGAGCTTGCGCAGCCTCGGGCTCCAGTACGGGTAGACCCAGTTGGTGTGGTAATGGGTGGCGAGGCCGACTGTTGCATCGACGTAGCCCGACAAGGCGCTCCTCGCCACAGCACGGGCGCGGGTCCATGCGGCCTTGCCCATGGTGCGACGAGTCAGTGAACCGTCACAGGTGAAAGTGAACTGGCAGCCCGTACTGCGTTGAGATCCTTGATAAACCACTCCGCAAATCGTGCCTGGAAAGGCGGGATGGCGCACCCGGTTGAGCACGACCTGCGCCACGGCCTCCTGACCGGTCGCATCGTCGCCTGCCTCGTAAAGCACTGCTGTAGCGAGACATTCCGTTGCACGCGCGCGGTCCACGTCCGATCCGGCAAACTCGAAAGGACGGGCGACGGCGCCTTTGCGCGGTTCAAAGCCGACCCGATCGTTGCGCTTGCGGGCGTCATCGGGCGGCAGCGTGGTGCGTGCGAGTTTTCCGTGCTTTTCAATGTCATCGGGGCGACCAGGGAGCGCGCCAATCGCCTTGGGAGACGCGTCCGCGCCGCCATCGGAATGTCGCCACAAGGTCGCTGCGACGCCGAGCAACAGCACTGCAACGAGGGTACAAGCCGTGAGCAATCGCCGTCGAGGCGAGGCCAGGAACTCCTTGGCCCGCCATCCCATGCGGTCAGCCAGAGATCGGCTTGCTCGTGCTGAGTCGATCATGGCGCGCCAATACGTCGGGCAAGCTGAACCATTCCAGTCCGGAGGTCACTCGGCCGCCTGCTAGCGCGGCAGCTCGCTCGTCCCCATCAGCGCCTCGTCGACCGCGCGGGCGCACTGGCGCCCCTCGCGGATCGCCCAGACCACCAGCGACTGGCCGCGCCGCATGTCGCCACAGGACCAGATCTTCTCGTCGCTGGTCCTGTAGTTGACCACATCGGCCTTGACGTTGCCACGCGGATCGAGTTCGACGCCCGCCTGATCGAGCATGCCGGGCTTGCGCGGGCCGAGAAAGCCCATGGCAAGCAGGATCAGGTCGGCCTGCAGCGTGAATTCGCTGCCTTCCACTTCCTGCATCTTGCCGCCTTCCCACTCGACTCGCACGCATTCGAGGCCCTGCACCGCGTTCTCGCCGACGACGCGCTTGGTCAGGATCGCCCAGTCGCGCTCGACGCCTTCCTCGTGGCTGGACGAGGTGCGCAGCTTGAGCGGCCAGAGCGGCCAGGTCATCGCCTTGTCTTCCATCACCGGCGGCTTGGGCATGATCTCGATCTGCGTGACCGACTTCGCGCCCTGCCGGTTGGACGTGCCGACGCAGTCCGATCCGGTGTCGCCGCCGCCAATGACGATGACGTTCTTGCCTCGCGCGGAAATCGTCCCGTCGGGCGCGGCGCGCATTTCCTCGTCGCCCGCATTGCGCTTGTTCTGCTGGCGCAGGAAATCCATCGCCAGTTGGACGCCGGGCAGTTCCGCGCCCGGAATCTCCAGGCGCCGCGCTTCCTCCGCGCCGCCGGAAAAGACGACGGCGTCGAAGTTTTCCTTCAACGAGGCGACCGAAATCTTGACGCCGACCTCGGTTGAAGGACGGAACTCGACGCCTTCGGCTTCCATCTGCTTCATGCGCCGGTCGATGTGGCGCTTTTCCATCTTGAAATCGGGAATGCCGTAACGCAGCAGACCACCGATCCGGTCGTTCTTCTCGAAC
Organism: Novosphingobium sp.; assembly: GCA_020446595.1. GTDB lineage: Bacteria > Pseudomonadota > Alphaproteobacteria > Sphingomonadales > Sphingomonadaceae > Novosphingobium. The sequence continues at coordinate 16,787 of JAGREJ010000138.1, forward strand.
AGCACGACGGTGTGTCCGGCGCGGGCGAGCTGCTGGGCGCAGGCCATGCCGGCAGGCCCCGAGCCGACCACCGCGACCGACTTGCCGGTGCGTTCTGCGGGAACCTGCGGCGTGACCCAGCCCTGTTCCCAGCCCCTGTCGATGATCTGGCATTCGATCGACTTGATCGTCACCGGCTGGTCGATGATGTTGAGCGTGCAGGCCGCCTCGCAAGGCGCGGGGCAGATGCGTCCGGTAAATTCCGGGAAGTTGTTGGTCGAATGCAGCACGTCGAGCGCGTTCTTCCAATCCGCCTCGTAGACGAGGTGGTTCCAGTCCGGGATCATGTTGTTGACCGGACAGCCGGTGTGGCAATGCGGCACGCCGCAATTCATGCAGCGCGATGCCTGGTCGCGCAGTTCGTCATCCTTCAGCGGGATGACGAATTCCTTGTAATTGGTCAGCCGTTCTTTCGCGTCGCCATAGGTGCGGTCATGACGATCGACTTCGAGGAAACCGGTTTCCTTGCCCATATCCTGGTAATCCTGTGAGTTATTCGGCAGCGACGGAAGCGGCTTCGAGGCGCTCCGCCTCAAGCAGCTTGAGGGCATTGCGATAATCGCGCGGCATGACCTTGACGAACTTGCCGAGCGAAGCGTCCCAATCGTCGAGCAGTGCGCGGGCGCGCTTGCTTCCGGTGTGCAGGTGATGCCGTTCGAGCAGCACACGCAGCCGTTCGGCATCGTGGCGCAGCATGTCGCCCATGCCATAGTCATGAACGCTGACGCCGCGCTGTTGCGGCCTGCCTGTGCCCTCGTCCTCGTCCGGCGTGGCCGAGAGCTTTTCGAGATCGACCTGCGCGTGGTTGCACAGCTTGTCGAACATGCCGTCCTCGTCATAGACATAGGCCACGCCGCCCGACATGCCCGCCGCGAAATTGCGGCCGGTCTTGCCCAGAACCGCGACGACGCCGCCTGTCATGTATTCGCAGCCGTGGTCGCCACAGCCTTCGACCACGGCGATGGCGCCCGAATTGCGCACCGCGAAACGTTCACCGGCAACGCCATTGAAATAGGCTTCACCCGCAATCGCGCCGTAGAGCACGGTATTGCCGACAATGATGTTTTCGGTCGGCTCGCGATCGACATGGTCCGGCTGGCGCACGATGACCCGTCCGCCCGAAAGGCCCTTGCCGACATAGTCGTTGGCGTCGCCCGAAAGGTCGAGCGTGACACCGTGGGCGAGCCATGCGCCGAAGCTCTGGCCGCCCACACCCCGCGCCGAAATGTGGATCGTGTTGTCGGGCAGGCCCGCATGGCCGTATTTCTTCGCGACCTCGCCCGAAAGCATCGTGCCGACCGTGCGGTTGACGTTGGTGACCGTCTGATCGATCCGTACCGGCTGCTTGCTCTCCAGCGCGGGCTGGGCCGCTTCGATCAGCCCGTTGTCGAGCGCATTGACCAGGCCGTGGTCTTGCGTCTCCGACCAGCCGAGCGAGGGACTGTCGCCCTGCGGCGCCTGATAGAGGATGCGCGACAGATCGACGCCAGCCGCCTTCCAGTGATCGATGGCGCGGCGCGTGTCGAGCATATCGACCCGGCCGACCATCTCGCCCAGGGTGCGGAAGCCGAGTTCGGCCATGATCGCGCGCAGTTCCTCGGCAACGAAGAAGAAGTAGTTGACCACGTGCTCGGGCTGGCCGGTGAAGCGCGCGCGCAGCACGGGATCCTGCGTCGCAACGCCGACCGGGCAGGTGTTCAGGTGACACTTGCGCATCATGATGCAGCCCGAGGCGATTAGCGGCGCCGTGGCGAAGCCGAACTCATCGGCGCCCAACAGTGCGGCGATGGCGACATCGCGCCCGGTCCTGAGGCCGCCGTCGGTCTGCACCGCGATGCGGCTCCTGAGGTTGTTGAGCAGCAGCGTCTGCTGGGTTTCGGCAAGGCCGATTTCCCACGGGCTTCCCGCGTGGGTCAGCGAGGTCAGCGGCGAAGCGCCGGTGCCACCCTCGTAACCCGAGATCGTGACGTGATCGGCGCGGGCCTTGGAGACGCCCGCCGCAACCGTGCCGACGCCGACCTCGGACACCAGCTTGACCGAAATGCGCGCCTTGGGGTTCGCGTTCTTCAGGTCGTGGATGAGCTGCGCAAGATCCTCGATCGAATAGATGTCATGGTGCGGCGGCGGGCTGATGAGGCCCACGCCCGGCGTCGAATGGCGTGTCGCGCCGATCGTCTTGTCGACCTTGTGGCCGGGTAGCTGGCCGCCCTCGCCGGGCTTCGCGCCCTGCGCCATCTTGATCTGGA
>JAGREJ010000139.1:0-1114 GCA_020446595.1 Novosphingobium sp.
GATCGTGCCATAATTCCTGAGGCCGAACTGCCGCGTCGTCAGATAGGCGATCACGTCGATTTCGCCGCCCACGGTCAGGCCGAGAAGCGCGGCAGCGACTGCCTGCACCATAGGATCGTCTCCTCGCCAAAGCAGCAAGGCGCAGGAGATTGCCGGCAGGGTGCAGACCAGGCCGCCGAGCATGTTGGCGGGATAGCGGTCCAGCAGTACGCCCATGCCGACCCTCCCGGCAAAGGCAGCGACGCCGATGATCGAGGCGATTCCCGCGGCCTGCATCGGCTGCGCGCCGCTGTCGGTCAGGATCGGCACGAAGTGGACCGTGGTTCCCGTCACGGTGAAGGCAAAGAAGGCGGAGGCCCACAGCAACTGGTAGAATTCGCGGCCCCTCAAGGCTTCGGCGAAGCCCACCCCCGGCAAACCGTCTGCTACGATCGCCTGCTTGCGCTCAGCGACCCTCGCCGGGTCTTCGTGGGCGCTGCGAAAGAACAGGAACACGAGCGGCCAGACCACCACGGCCCAGACTGCCGCGACACCGGCGAAGCCCACCCGCCAGCCATAGGCGAGCGTGAATGCGGTCGCCACCAGCGGCAGGAAGGTCGTCGTGACAGGCGCCCCGCTGAGCGTGATCGCAAAGGCCAGCCCGCGCGAATGTTCGAACCGGCTGGCGACGGCCTTGGTCCAGGACACCACCGATGCCCAGGGATTGCACAGCGCCAGCACGACCCACAGCGCGATCCAGTTCGCCGTCGTCCCGGTCGCAGTGCCGAGCAGGGCGTAGGCACCGCACATCACCACGACGCCGATCATGCCGATTCGTCGCGGTCCGAACCGGTCGATCAGCATGCCCATCGGCACGCCGAACAGTATGCCGCCGATTCCGGCGATGGTCAGGCCCATCGAAATGAATGCGCGCGACCAGCCGAATTCCTCCTGCAACGGCACAATGAATACGCCGATGCCGTAGGAATGCATGGCGCTGGTCGTGTAGCCAGCCGCGGCGATGAACGGCAGCCACCAGTAGCGTCGCCATTCCTCGGTGGCGGTCTTCGGAGCTGTCGTCATGCTATCCTTCCCGGGCGGCTCTGATCGCCGCGCCCCCGGCGAAGGGCGCAAT
>JAGREJ010000139.1:1221-10180 GCA_020446595.1 Novosphingobium sp.
AGCGGGATCGCCAGCAGCCCCGCCAAGGCCGCACCACCTCTCAGACCCGAAGTAACGCTGGCGATCACCACGCCGAGCGCGGCCAGCCCCGGCGTGCCCGCCAGCAGGCCAAGTTCGACCGTGCGGAGCGAGGAGGCGTCGATTCCGAGCAGAGCGGCGGCCGGGATCGCCGCCAGCATAAGGGGCGGTCCGAAGCTGAGCCAGTGCGCGATGACCCGCACCGCGATCACCGCTTCCTCGGCTATGCCGCGCAAGGCGCACTGGTCGAAAAAGCCCTGTTCGATGTCCGGTTCGACGAGGCGGTCGAGCGGCAGCACCGCGGCGAGCAGCGCCGCCACCCAGATCACGCCGCCGCCGGTTCTGGCGAGCAGGGGTGCGTCCGGTCCGACCGCAAAGGGGTAGAGCATGGCGACGGCAAGGAAGAACAGCACGGGGAGGAGCGCGCCGCCGCGCCCGCCCAGCAGGAGGCGGGCAAGATCGCGCCGCAGAATGGTCCAGAGACGCCCGCTCACGATGCGTATTCCGCCAGAGCAAGGCTGCGCAGTCCGGTCATCGCGAAGGGCTGGTGCGAGGCGATCACGCAGACCCCACCCGCGCGGCAATGCTCCCCGGCAAGGTGCTGGACCATGTCGGCGCCCTGCGTATCGAGCCCGTTGAGCGGTTCGTCGAGCAGCCAGACCGGAGCTTGCTGGCCGATCAGCCGGGCAAGCGCGGCGCGCTTCTTCTGGCCGGTAGACAGATAACCGACGGGAATGTCCATCAGGTCCGCAAGGCCGAGCCGGGCAAGCCGGTCGTCTGCGGGACCGTCGATCCGCTGCCAGAAGGCGAGCGCCTTGCCCAGCGGCAGTGCCATATCGAGCGCGTGGCGTTCGTCGATCAGGCCGATCCCGCCAACGCGGTCAACGCTCCCGCCAAACGGGCGCAACAATCCCGCCAGAATGCGCAACAGGCTCGATTTGCCGATTCCGTTCGCTCCGGTGACATGCAACGCCTCGCCGGGGGCGAGCGCAAAGGACAGGCCGGAAAACAGCACGCGCTCGCCGCGTCGGCAGGCAAGGTCCACGGCGGCGATACGGCACTCTTGCATGGCCGCGACCGTTAGGCGAAACAGCCCTGACTGCCAAGGAGAGCCATATGCCGATCGCCGAACTGACCCAGCCCGAGCGCGATGCGCTGTTGAACGACAATCCCGGCTGGACCCTGCGCGAGGATGGCAAGGCGATCACCCGCACTTTCACATTCGCCGACTTCAACGAGGCCTTCGGCTTCATGACCCGCGTCGCGATTTACGCCGATAAGGCGGACCATCATCCCGAATGGTTCAACGTCTACAACCGCGTCGAGATGACGCTGACCACGCACGATGCGGGCGGCCTGAGCAAGCGCGATGCGGACATGGCACGGTTCATTGCGGGGATCGTGTGAACCGCCGATGCTGACCCAGCAATTCGTACCAACCTGCCAGCAGATGCTCGGTGCAATGTCCGCATGGCTGCAGAAGGCCGAGGCTCAACTGACAGGTAAGCAGGCGCAGGCATTGCTTGGCGCGCGCCTCGCCGATGACATGTTTCCGCTCTCGACGCAGGTGCGCTTCGCCTGTGTTCAGGCCTACGAAGGAGTCTACCGGCTCAGGGGTGAAGCTTTCCCCGACATTGTGGAGGAATTGCTGGCGGAAGGACGTGGCGCGGGAGAAGCGCCCGGAACCTTCGAGACGGCCCGCAGGAGGATCGACGAGACGCTGTCTTTTCTCGGATCGCTTGCGCCCGACGCGCTCGACATTGACCCGGACAGCCCGGTTGCCCATGCGCTGCCCAATGGAATGATCTTCGATCTGACTGCCCGGCAATACGTCCGGGACTGGGCGACCGCCCAGTTCTACTTCCATGTAATGATCGCCTACGCGATCTTGCGCAAGGAGGGCGTGGACCTGGGCAAGGCAGACTATGTCGCGCACCTCCTGCCGTTTCTTCGGCCCGGCATGCTGCCCGCGGCCTGACCGGGCCGGGCGGCGGCGGCCTTGGTCTACAAGGGCGGATTGTTGTAGATGCGCCAGATGAAGATCGCCGCCGCATCGCCATGCGGTCTCCGGGCGACACGGGAGAGAACATGCCTCAATATTACGGCTGGCGCATCGTCGGGATAGCCCTGCTGTTCCAGTTGTTGATCGTCGGGTCTAGCGCCAATGCGTTCGGCCTGTTCGTCATCCCGGTTTCGCAGGAGTTCGGCCTTTCCCGCGCGGACATGAACACCGGCCTCATCATTTCCAATCTCGGCGGTGCGGCGATCGCTCCCTTCCTCGGGCGACTGATCGACACCTATCCGGCGCGAAGGATTCTCGCGATCTGTGCGACGGTTTTCTGCTGCGGAATGATGGGACTCGGCCTGTCGCACAGCATTCTGCTGAGTGCCTTGCTGCTGGCGGTGGCGCTGCCCATGGGGCTTGCCGGGGTCAGCCAGCTTGGCGGCCTTACCCTCGTCGCGCGCTGGTTCGAGGCGCAGCGGGCGCGGGCCATGGCACTGGCGATCATGGGCGCCTCGCTGGGGAGCCTTGTCATGGCTCCGGTTGTGGGCTGGCTGATCCATGCGGCTGGCTGGCGCAATTGCCTGCTCATTGTGGGGGCATGCCTGCTTGTCGTGCTGCTCTCCATGATCCTCGTGCTTCGCGACCGGCCCGGTCCTGACGACAAGGAGCCCTTGCCGAAGGTGACGCACGAACCGCTCCCGCAGAAAGTGGCGCAGCCTGCGGATGTCAGGCCAAAGAGCGCCGGGCAAATTCTCTCCATGCCGCTGTTCTGGTTGCTGGCGGGAGGCGTCGCGCTTGCCATGGGCGGATTCCAGACGGTCATGATTTCGCTGGTGCCGATCGCGCAGGAGGAGGGCGTCAGCGTCACAAAGGCTGCCACCCTTATTTCGGTACTCGGCGGGACGGCCATTTTCGGCAAGATCCTGCTCGTCTGGATCGGTGACAGGATCGACAAGGCGCTCGGGCTCGTATTGACCTTTGCCGTGCTGGCGGGATTGTTCATGGCTCTCACTGTCGCGGAAGGGTATCTTGCGCTGTTCGTTTCCGCCGCGCTGCTCGGCCTCGCGGTTGGCGCAACGATGCCGATATTCATGGCATTGCTGGCCGACTATGTTGGCGCCGCGTCATTCGGCAGTGCCAACGGCATCGCCATGCTCCTCATGTCTGCCAGCGGTGCCATCAGCATGCGCTTCGGCGGCGAGGTCTATGACCGAACCGGGGGATACGATCTCATGTTCATCGTATTTTCGGCGACCTGCGTTGCCGCCACGCTTTCGCTGATCGTGTGTCGATCCCTGGCTCGCGGTCGCCTTGCTGGCGGTCAGCGCGCGCCTGCTGCGGAGTAGGTGTGGATTTGGCGGCGTTTATCGATGGGATTGTCTGAGGTACGGTCCAAATGTCCGAATTCGGGGACACTCTAGCAGGCACCAAATGGCCGGAATGGGGTGGGGAGCGGACATCCTAACTATCTGGCAATTTATTGCCGACGAAAGTGAAGGGCAAAGGCTTTTCACTCATATCAACGCCGCCATCTAGCAGCAGAGGTCTGACGCTCTGATGGAGTGGCTGATGATGTCGGTACCATTCAGGATGCTGGGCGCACGAAGCTGAGACCGCTAGACGCCAATCCGCCCATTCTAGTCGCCCCTGCAACTCTCTAAGCTGCTTTTTCACATCGCGAACAATCAGTCGATCTGCGTCTTTGCGATACATTGCTCGAACATCTCACGGCGAACGAATGTCCGCAATGGCGTCGTATCCGGAATGGCCGCTCCCGGTCGGCGATAGCTGCCGCAAGCGGCTCACAACGCCGGGTTGTTGTAGACGTGCCACGTAAAGATCGCCGCCGATCCGCGATGCGGTCGCCACTCTTCGGCCAGGGCGCGGGTTTCCTTCTCCGAAGGCCGCTCGTCCAGCCCCAGCAGCTTGTGCAGTCCAGCCTGCACCGCAAGGTCTCCGGCGGGCCACACGTCGGGCCGTCCTTCGGCGAATAGCAGGTAGATCTCGGCGGACCATCTGCCGATGCCCTTGATCCGCACCAGATCGGCAATGGCTTCCTCGTCATCGGCGGGCAGGTTTTCGAGATCGAGCGCGCCGGTTACCACCAGTTCGCACAGCGAGCGCGCATAGCCCTGCTTCTGGCGTGAGAGGCCGCAGGCGCGCAGATCGTCGAAGTGGCTTGCGAGCAGGGCTTCGGGCGCCATGTCCTCGCCCAGGTGGGCTTCCAGCTTGCGCCACACCGATGCCGCAGCCGCCACGCTGACCTGCTGGCCGACGATGGTGCGCAACAGCGTCGCATAGCCTCTGGGACGCAGGCGCGGCTCGGGGTATCCGGCAAGCTCCAGAGCGCGCGAAATCCGCGAGTCGTTCGCAGCAATGGCGTCCAGCCCGCTTTTTATCGCCGAGGCGTCCAATCCCATGCCTGCTTCCCTTGCCAAAGTGCAAACGAGGCATTAGCAGCGCGAGCGCAAAATGCACCACGCGGAAGGTGCGTCACTGGAAGGGATACCAGGCATGCCGCAGATTACGGTCGTCAATAACGAAGGCGAGGAAAGAAGCGTTCAGGCCGATGAAGGCCGGACCTTGATGGAAGTCATTCGCGACAACGGCTTTGACGAACTGCTTGCGCTGTGCGGCGGCTGCTGTTCCTGCGCAACCTGCCATGTCCACGTCGACCCGGCCTTCAAGGACAAGCTGCCGCCGATGTCGGAAGACGAGAACGACCTGCTCGACAGCTCCGAGCACCGCGACGACAACTCGCGCCTGTCTTGCCAGGTTCCGATTACCGCCGCGCTCGATGGCATGAAAGTCACCATCGCGCAGGAAGACTAGGGACCACGCAAGCATCGATTGCTTGCGACAGGCCCTGGTGCCTCCTAGGTTTACTGCATGACGGCTCCCGAGCCCCAGCGCAGCACTCTCGACCTGATCGGGAACACGCCGCTTGTCCTGTTGAAAGGGGCAAGCGAAGCGGCTGGCTGCGAGATCTGGGGCAAGTGTGAATTCGCCAATCCCGGCGCATCGGTGAAGGATCGGGCCGCGCTTTACATCGTGCGCGACGCCGAGGCACGCGGCGATCTCAAGCCGGGCGGCACGGTGGTGGAAGGCACGGCGGGCAATACGGGCATCGGTCTCGCGCTGGTCGCCAATGCCTGCGGCTACAAGACCGTGATCGTCATGCCCGACAACCAGTCCAAGGAAAAGATGGACACCTTGCGGGCGCTGGGCGCTGAGCTGGTGCTGGTGCCACCCACCAAGTTCGCCGATCCCAACCATTTCGTCCACACCTCGCGCCGTATCGCCGAAGAGACGGAGGGCGCGGTCTGGGCCAACCAGTTCGACAATGTCGCCAACCGCAAGGCACACATCGAGGGCACGGCGCCGGAACTCTGGCAGCAACTCGAGGGCCGGATCGACGGCTTTACCTGCGCGGCGGGCACGGGGGGGACCATTGCCGGGGTCGGCATGGGGCTGAAGGCTTTCAACGACAAGGTCACCATCGCGCTCACCGATCCGCACGGCGCCGCGCTCTATTCCTACTTCGCTTGCGGCGAACTCGTGGCGGAAGGAACCTCCGTCGCCGAAGGTATCGGGCAGGGACGCATCACCGCCAATCTCGAAGGCGCGCCGATTGACACCCAGTTCCGCATTTCCGACGAGCAGGGGCTGGAATGGGTCGGCCGGATGCTGGCGGAAGAGGGGCTGTGTCTTGGCCTGTCCTCGGGCATCAATGTTGCCGGCGCCGTGGAACTCGGGCGCAAGCTCGGCAGCGGTGCGAGGATCGCGACGATCCTGTGCGACACCGGCTTTCGCTACCTCTCGACGATCTACAACCGCGCCTGGCTCGAGGAAAAGGGGCTGCCGGTATTCCCGTGGCTTCGCGACCAATGAGTCGCGAAGTGGCTTCCGCCGCCAACGGGTCGGCCGATGCCCACAGCGAGGGTCTGGCTGGCGCAGTCGTCGAGCCGCAGCATTACCTGCACCGTTCCGATCGCGAACTGCGCGCGCAGTCGGTCCATCGCCTGCAGATCGGACTGTTCGGCCTGTGCGCGGTGCTGCTGATCGTCGGGCTCGCGAACGTTATCATGGACCGCGCCCAGACGGTCGAGGCCGAAGACCCCATCGAGCAGGTGATCGCCGCCGACGAACCCGAAGCCAAACCGGTGGTCGATCCGCTTGCCGATGCTGGCGTGGTTCCCGCCGCCGATCCGACACCCGCGCCGGAAGACAAGCCTGCGGCGGCGGCCAGACAGGTTGAGCGTTAGGATCCTGTCGCTGCTGACGGGCGCGCTGGCGCTCGCGGCTTGCGGTGGCGGCGAGGCACGGCAGCCGGTGGCCGGACCGGAAATCGAAATCGGACTGGCGTCGAGTCTTCCCATTGTCCTGCCCGAAGCGGACGACATAGCGGACCTGCTGGCGGGTGACGGCGAGGAGCACTGGGCGCTGGCGGTGCTGCGCGGACATGGCGAACTCAGGCCGCTTGACGGCCTGGCCGACGACCAGGGGCAATTCCCGCTCGCGCAGGACGCGCTGTTGGTCATGGCGCAGCCATGGCCGCTGTCGCCGCAGGAGAATGTCGCGCTCGATGACTGGGTGCGGGCTGGAGGACGCGTGCTGCTGTTCGTCGATCCGCTGCTGACCTTCGATTCGCGTTTTGCCATCGGCGATCGCAGGCGACCGCAGGATGTGGCCATGCTCTCGCCGATCCTCACACGCTGGGGCTTGCGTCTCCTGCGAAATCAGAAAGCATCGCCCGAACTACGCATCGTCGAGATTGGCGATATCCGGGTGCCGATCGCCCTTCCCGGACAGTTCGAGCCGCTCGATGGTTCGACCTGCCGGATCGAGGCATCTGGGCTGCTTGCCGACTGCCGGATCGGCAAGGGACGGGTAGTGGCAATAGCCGATGCCGCGCTGCTGGAGAGTCGCGACGATGAGCCCGAGGCCCTGCGCGAGGCGGCCTTAAGCGCGCTTCTCGACCGCGTTTCACGTTGAAGTCTGTGTGTTTGATCGCCGCATGGCGACTTTTCCCGTGATTTTCCGCGCTGGGCCCGCGCGCCTCAATGAGAGTTAACCATATGAAATATATAACGTTATACTTCCGGCTTTGCTGATTGACCCACCGCGCGTGGTAGATTTTCCCAAATTTTTGGAGAAAATCGGCGAGATTTGGTCTTTTCTCCCGACTTTTCCCGGTTTAAGGAAGTCGTCCATCGGAATTGTCGATTCTTGCCGCCCGTGGGTTCGGGCGGACCGCAGGCGTTCGCGCCTGCGGACGGGAGCGGCTTTGCCGGTCGCATGGGCTTGCGGGGAAATGGGGACTGATGGCGTCGAAGCCATACATCTACAACGGGCCGGGCTTCTCGCTGCAACGCGACAAGGGGCGCTTCGTGCTGCCGTCCGGCTTCCGCTCGACCCTCAAGGAGTCGAGCGGCGGTATGACCGTGTGCCTCGGCCGGGACGCCAAGTATAACTGTCTCCTCGGCTTCGGGCTCTCGCGCCAGGTCGAGATGCACGAACAATATGTTCGCGAAGCCCAGCACGCGATGGAAAACGGGCTCGATTTCGATGCGGTCGATCGCGGCACGGCGCTGTTCGGATTTTCCGACATCACCTTCGACGACAGCGGGCGTTTCACCATGCCCAAGGAAGTCGCGACCAGCGCCAACATTCAGGACGAGCTCTTCTTCATGGGCGGCGGTCTGTTCTTCACCGCCTGGAACCCGGACGAGCTGGCGAAGGCCCAAGGTCTGGAAAACCTCAAGTCGATCTGCGCCAGCATCAGGGAAGCCGAACTGGCCAAGGCGAAGAAGAAATGACCGCGCTGCATATCCCTGTCCTGCTCGACGAAGTACTGGCGGCGCTGGAAGTTGGCCCCGACCGGGTTATCATCGACGCCACTTTCGGCGCAGGCGGTTACACCCGCCGCTTTCTCGATGCCGGAGCGACGGTCCATGCTTTCGACCGCGATCCCGATGCGGTTGCCGCGGCCCGTGCCGATACCGGCAAATGGCCCGAACTCGATGCCGAACCGCCCCGGCTTGTGCTCCACCCGCGCCGCTTTTCCGAGATGGTCGAAGCCATGGCCGAAGCAGGTGTGGCTCGCGTCGATGGCGTGGCCATGGACATCGGCGTGTCGTCGATGCAGCTCGACCGGCCCGAGCGCGGCTTTGCCTTTGCCGCCGAAGGCCCGCTCGACATGCGCATGGCGCAGGACGGGCCGAGCGCCGCCGATTTTGTGAACACCGCGCCCGAAGCGGAAATAGCCGATGTGCTGTTCCGTTACGGCGAGGAGAGGCAGTCACGACGCCTGGCCCGTGCGATCGTGGCTGCCCGTCCTCTTTCCACCACGACCGAGCTTGCCGGGGTCGTGCGCAAGGCGCTGGGGCACCGGCCCGGCGCGCCGAAGGATCCCGCGACACGCAGTTTTCAGGCGATCCGTATTCACGTGAACGGTGAGCTTGACGAGCTCGAAGCGGGGCTGGCGGCCGCCGAGCAATTGCTCACTTCGGGCGGCAGGCTGGCGGTGGTTTCGTTCCACAGCCTTGAGGACCGGATCGTCAAGCAGTTCCTGCGCGAGGCGAGCGGTGCCAGCCGGAGCACGTCGCGCCACCTTCCGGAGGTCGCGCCGGACTCTGCGCCGACATTTTGCAGGATCGCCAAGGCGGTCCGCCCCAGCGACGCGGAAGTTTCCCGCAATCCCCGCGCCCGCTCGGCGATCCTGCGCACGGCAACGCGCACATCAGCACCGCACAGACAGAGGCGAGCCGCATGAACCTGACGAGAAACCGTATTCAGTCGATAGGTTGGGCCGTAGTGCTGACTATCTGTTTCGGACTCACGCTGGCCCTGACCTTGCGGGTCAATGCGGTGAAGGGGCAGGTGCGCCAGACCGAGAACCGGATCGTCTCTGTCCAGCGGGACATTCGTTTTCTC
>JAGREJ010000015.1 GCA_020446595.1 Novosphingobium sp.
GCGGCATCGTCGGCATCGAGAATGCCCTTCACGTAAAGCGGACCCTGCCAGGTATCGCGGATCCAGGCGAGGTCTTCCCATGTCATGTCCGACTGGATCATGATTTTCGCCATGTGCCGTTGCGATGCTTCGGCCTCGGCGAGTGCGGCGGTAAGCTTTCCGGTGGGGGCGCTGCCGCCTTCCTCCTGCGCGCGCAGCCTCGCTTCGTCGGCGTGGTGCGCGGAAGCGAGCCGGCGGTGCTTGAGTGCGTCGCGCACCCAGCGCCAGTGCCGCGCCATTTGGAGCGCGCGGCTCGGAGTGACGGTCCAGGGCAGGGTGAACTGCCAGCGGCGCTCGTCCTCGCGATTGCCCACGGTCTGCACGTCGATGGTGACGAACAGCGCGGCATATCCGGCCGCTTTCACCCGGTCGAGCAGGGCCTTGATGCGCTCGCGGCGTCCGACCGGATAGAGCTGGAAGAAGTGGTTTTCCTGCGTGGCGTCGGCGACTTCCTCGGCGCGGTAGCTCGCCGCCGTGCTGAGCATCAGGCGAGTGCCGCAGCTTTCGGCGGCGCGGGCGGCGGCGGGCTCTCCGGTCCAGTGGACGAGGCCGGTCGCACCGACAGGGCACAGCGCGACGGGGAGCGAAATTTCGGTGTTGCCGATCGTAGCGGACAGGTCCGGCGCTATGGTGCCGGTCAACGCGCGCTGGCGCAGCCGCCAGCGGCGAAACCCCTGCTCGCAGGCCTGCTTGGTGACGAGATCGTCCGCGCCGCCATCGAGATAACCCCAGGCAAGCCCCGGCAGCTTGCGCTTCGCGGCTTGCCGCCATTCCTCGACACTGACCGGCGGCACACCGGGATCGAGGCGGAAGCGGAAGGTGCTCAAGGCGTCAGTCCGTCCGTTCGATCACGAGCTTTCTTGGCCCGCGCAACATGAACGAATCGTAGGTGACCGGCTCGGCGAAGCGATAGCTCGGCATCCGGTCGAGCAATGCCTGGGTCGCTTGCAGCGTTTCCATGCGTGCGAGGATCGCGCCGAGGCAGGTGTGCATGCCGAAACCGAAGGCAAGGTGCGGCTTCTGCTCGCGGTGGATGTCGAACGTGTCGGGATCTTCGTAACGCGCCGGATCGCGGCCCGCCGCGCCGATCAGCGCCATGATGTGCGAACCGGCAGGCACTTGAACCCCGGCGACTTCCATGCCTTCCTCGCAGACCATGCGCGGCACGGCGTGGACGATGCCGAAATAGCGCAGCATTTCCTCCAGCGCCTGCGGGATGAGGCTGCGGTCGGCGGCAAGCTCTGCGCGCACTTGCGGCATCGTGCCGAGTACATGGACGACGTGGCCGAGCCAGTTGCTCGTCGTCTCGTTACCCGCGAACAGCAATTGCCGCAGGTTTACCACCATCTGCGCGTCGGGCGTCGTCGCTGCCATATGCGAGTGGACCATCCGGCTGATGAGGCCCTCGTCCGGGTTCTCGCGCCGGTATTGCACCTGTTCGAGCAGGAAATCGGCCAGACTGGCGCGCGCCTTTTCCGCGCGCAGCCAGTAGAAATCGGTCTCGTAGTCGATCGGATGGCCGCTCGCCGTTCCGGTCGCCATATGGTCGGACCACTCGACGATGGTCGGGATCATGTCATCGCCCACGCCCATCATATGCGCGATCACCTGCGCGGGGATGGGGCGGCAGAATACCGGCTGCATGTCGACCGAGCCGTCCGCCTCCAGCGCGGCAAGCGCATTGTCGAGCCGCGCTTCGATGAATCCACGTGTGACGGCGACAAGGTTGTTCACCCCCGGCGTGCCGAATGCGGAGACCCAGACATTGCGCAGCGCATTGTGCGCGTGCTTGTCGTCCATGGTGATGAACGCGCCTTCGCCGAAGGTGTTGGTCATTACGCCCTTCATCGTCGCTTCGAGCGGTCGATTGATGATCTGGCGGCAGACCCGGTCGTGCGCGGTGATCCACTGGCCGCGCTCGTTCCACACCAGCGGGCCGAGCTCGCGGATGCGCCTGACCGTGGGCCAGGGGTCTTCGGCCATTTCGGGGCCGTAGAGATTTATGTCGATGCTTGGCACTTCCATCGCCAGCGACCTTCTACTCCACGGCTGCGCTGTCAAGGCGCTCCGTGCGTTCATGCGTTGGCAATACGCGGGCGGGCACTACGACGAACTGTTGTCTGCGAGCGATGGATCGCTCACACAGGCATGAGGCGGGAGACGCGCGATGGAAGAGACTGGGCCGAAGGAACGATCACCGGGAATCAAGCTGCTGCTTGCAGGCCTGATCGGCCTCGCGCTGATGATCCCGCTGCTGCTCGTCTATGCGCTGGTCTATGACCGGCAGGACCAGTCCCAGACCGCGCAGGCTTCCATCAATTCGGGCTGGGGCGGGCCGCAGGTTATCGCCGGGCCGGTCGTGGTCGTGCCGTTCAGGACCACTGAGGTGCAGAACGAGGAGGTGGGCGGCAAGGCCGTATCGCGCACAGTCGAGGTTGAACGTCTGCTCTATATCTCTCCGGTCGAAAACCGCGTGACGACGCAGATCGATCCGACGGAGCGCAAGAAATCGATCTATTCGAGCGTGCTCTACGAGGCCAAGGTCAGCGGCAAGGCCAGCTTTGCGCTTCCCGACGACCTGCCACGCTTCGGCGTGAAGCAGGAGTCGCTGCTGTGGGACCGTGCCGAACTGCGCATGGGCGCAAGCGACGCGCGCGGGCTGACCAAGGGCGGCACGCTGGTTGCGGGCGGCAAGACGCTGGCGGTGCAACCCGGCAAGGGGCCGGGCGCGACCGGCGGACAGGGCTTCTTCGCCTTCCTGCCGTGGACCGGCGAAGGTCCGCTCGAGGTTGAATATGCCTTTGGCCTGCGCGGCAGTCGTTCGCTCAGTCTGGTGCCGCGCGGCGGACAGACCCGCTGGCAGGTCAATTCCTCGTGGCGCAGCCCAAGCTTCGGCGGTGCGTTCCTGCCCGATGGCCGGGAGATCGGCAATGAGGGCTTCGGGGCGAGCTACACGATCGACAAGCTCGCGCTCGGACAGCCGCCGGTGGCGACCGAAGACCCCGGACCGCCGCTGGACGATGTCGAGCCGGGCACGAACTTCTCGGCCACCACTGTCAGTCCCGCAATTGTCGGCGCGAGGGCTTCTGAAACGGTTACAGGCCAGTCGCGCGCCGTGATGGTCGGACTGGTCGAGCCGGTCGATCTCTATTCCAAGGTCGACCGCTCGGTGAAATACGGCTTCCTGTTCATCGGCTTCACCTTCCTCGCCTTCCTGCTGTTCGACATTGTCGGCGGCGCGCGGGTCGCGGCGGCCGAATACCTGATGACCGGGGCCGGGCTGGTGCTGTTCTTCGTCCTGCTGCTCGCCTTCGCCGAAGTGATCGGCTTCGCCTGGGCCTATGTGGTCGCCTCCGCTGTGATCATCGGTCTGCTGACGGCCTACAGCGCCGCGGTGCTGAAAAGCTGGGCTCGGGCGCGCTTCATCGGCGCGCTGCTGGTCGGGCTCTACGCGCTGCTCTATGTGCTGCTCAACCTTGAGGCCTGGTCGCTGCTGATCGGCTCGGTGCTGCTGTTCGTGGCGCTGGCCGGGGTGATGTACACCACCCGCAATATCGACTGGAGTGGGGTGGGGAGAAGGCCTGTTCCGGTGGGGTAGGGGTCTCGGAAAACTCAAGAGTCCGTTCGCCCTGAGGAGCCATCGAGAATCCCGAGCTTGTCGAGGGACGAGATGGCGTCTCGAAGGGCCTTGTGCTTCGAGACGGGGCCTCGCCCTTCGACAGGCTCAGGAACTCGGTCCCTCCTCAGCACAAACGGGGGATGGATAGGCTGAATGTCCGAAGTGCGGTGCGCAGCGGACGTCAGGTTCGCAAGCAATGCTCTCGATCTGTGCGATCGTAGGATAGATAGCGTCCGTCGTCCGCAAGCATGCGGAACGGCCCAAGCTCATCAGGTTCCAAAACACCGTAGAGCTTGCCGTCGATCACTTTGTAAAACTCCAGGAACTTTCCAATCCCTCTTGTCGCGATGGAATACCGGTACCCGTCCGAGCTTGCCTTCGCATAGATCGGTGCTTCAGCTGTAAGTGCAATCCCTTGTTTGTGTCGTTCGAGATGAAACCCGATTGAGGGGAACCCCTCCTGATTAATGTGCATGCCTCGCTCGTCGAGCATGATGGAAGGGGCAGCTGTCGTCTCATAACAGCCAAATACTAGAGCATTGTGGACGGGGGGTGCGGGTTCCCGAATAAACTGAATGGCCAGTACGACAAGAACGGCGAACATGCCGATTGTCGGAAGCCACTTGGCCAATCCTCGGTCAGGATCATTGTTCGGCTCGTACGCCATTACTGCCGCCAATAGCTGTCAATCTCGTCGTCCGCTTTGCCTTCGCGTCCCCACAGTCTGTCGTTCGCCAGGCTACGGCAGGCCAAGAATCGCCACGGCATCGTCGTGCGAGGCTAGCGGCCTGCCCGATGCGGCCACGACCTCCGCGGCCTCGCGCACCAGTTCGACATTGCTGGGCTTGCGGTCGCCGCCGTAAAATTCAAGGCCGAGGTGGACATGCCCGCCGATTTCCAGCGCATAGGGCAGCAGGTCGCTGCGCCCGATGTCGCCGCCGACCGCCGACACCGCCCACGGAATGTCCATGCCTTCGGTCAGTTCGACATAGGCATCGAGCGCCTTGCGCGTCACCGGCAGGCCGAACGGCGTTCCGGTCAGGCCTGTCTCGACCGACAGGTAGAACTTGGCCATCGCGCCCTTGGGCATCTTGCCGCTCTTCCAGTAGATCATCGAGGTGCGCATGAAGCCGGGCTCGTACATCGCGAGGCTTGGCCCGAGGCCCAGCCGGACATGCATGGCGAGAACGTCGCGGATCGTGTCGAAGGTGTTGTCATAGACAGTGCCGCCGCTGGTCACGCCGTCCTGCACCTTGCCGATCAGGTTCATCGAGCCGGGATCGAGCAGGCCGACGCGCAGGCCTTCACGCGCCAGCGTTTCGAGATGGCCGAACTTCTCCTCGCGGTTGAAGTTGAGCGTGGGATAGACCAGCGCGCCCGGCCGCTCGGCCCAGATCAGGCGAAAGGCGTCGAGATAGCGCTGGGCAACCTCCTCGCCGGTCCCGGAGCCGGGGTTGCAATGCGCGTGAATGATCGAAGCGCCGGCTTCGAGGCAGGCGAGGGCATCTGCCGCGATCTCCTCCGCCGTGATCGGCGTATTCGGATTCTTTTCCTTGGTGGTGCCGCCGTTGATCGCGGCTTCGATAATCACGGGTTTGGACAAGATCGCTCTCCACTCGGTCTGTTGTTTCTATCGCGCCACTTTCAGTGGCTCGTTCGGCCCAGAGTGTTCACTTCGCGGCCGCCGATGGCAAGAGCTTCAGGCCGTGGCCCGCTCCGCCAGCACCTCGTCCTTGGGATAGGCGTGACACGGGCTGGTCAGCATGACGACCGCCTTTTCCATATCCGCAAACGTGCCGAGGTCGTCGAGCACCGGTTGCAGCGTGCCGTCCTTGAGCGCGCGCGCGGCATCGTCGGGCGTGGCAAACCACATCTCGACAATCGCGCCGAAATCGAACGGCGCGGCGGGTATCTGGATGGGATGGTTGTGTGCATAGCGGGTCAGGCCGGAAAGCTCGGGCAGGGTGGCGCGGACCAGATCGGCGTGCGCGCCGTCGAGCCGCGCCTTGAGATCGCCAGAAGGCAGGAAGATGTAGACAGCCGCCTTGCCGGGCAAGCCGTCGAGAATCAGCGTCTCGACGCAGGGGAAGGCGAAATTCGTGACGAGCTGGTCGAACACGCGCAGTTCGTCGGTATCGAGCGCGGAACGCACATCGTCAGGCAGAGGGCTGAGCGAGGGTTCGCTCTGCCCGTTGTTGATGAGCGCGACGCCATCGTGCGCGGTAGACACCATGGGTAGCTCCACCGCCGCGCCGTCGATTTCGGGCGCGTCGATGCGATTGCAATAGCGCATCCATTCGATCCGCGATCCGGCCACGGAAAACTGGCTGGCGAATATCGCGTGGCTTTTCCACGTTTTCGGCCAGTCCTCGCGGGAGACGCCGGGACTGCGGCGAGCGAGGTAGACGAGCTTGTTGTTCGGCATGGAATGGTCTCTCCGGTCAGCGCCAGCGCAATCTGTCGCGATTGAGCTGGTCGATCGAGGTCACCCCCATCAGCTTCATATCGCGCTCGATTTCCTCTTTCAGGATGCCGATCGCGCGGTCGACTCCGGCTTCGCCTGCCGCCGCGAGGGCATAGAGGTAGAGCCGCCCGCCCGAGGCGCAGTTGGCTCCCGCCGCCAGCGCCTTGAGAATGTGCGTTCCCCGCCGCACGCCACCATCGCAGATAATCTCGATCCGCCCGCCGACCGCATCGACGATCTCGGTCAACTGGTCGAAGGGCGCTCGGCTGCCGTCAAGCTGCCTGCCGCCGTGGTTGGAGACCATGATCGCATCGAAGCCCATATCGGCGGCGCGCTTCGCATCGCCCAGACTCATCACGCCCTTGAGGCAGAACTTGCCGCCCCAGTCGTCGCGGATTCTCTCGGCCTTCTTCCAGTCGAGCGACTGGTCGAGCATCTCGGTGAAATAGCCCTGCACCGTCGCGGGCTTGCTGCTGCCTTCGGAAACATGTCCGTCGAGCTGCGGCAGGCGGTATTTCTCGCGAAACAGGTAATCGAGCGCCCAGCGCGGCTTGATCGCGTAGGACAGGAACGAGGACAGCGTGAAAGTGGGCGGAGAGGAAAAGCCGCTCCTGAGGCAGCGTTCGCGCTTGCCGCCAACGATGGTGTCGACCGTGAGCGCAATGGCGTCGAACTTGGCCTCCTTGCACCGCTCGACCATCGATTTGTTGAGGCCTTCGTCCTTGTGGACATAGAGCTGGAACATCTTGGGGCTCGATGTCAGCGCGGCGATTTCCTCGATGCTCACCGTGGCCAGGCTGGAGATGCCGCACCACAGACCGTATTTCTCTGCGGCGCGGGCGACCGCGCGCTCTCCCTGCCAGTGGAACAGGCGTTGCAGGGCAGTCGGCGAGAGGATCAGCGGCAGGGCGCTCTTTCTGCCAAGGATCGTCACCGAAGTATCGATATGCTCCACGCCCGCAAGCACGTCGGGAACGAGGTCGCAATCCGCGAAGGCGGCGGTGTTGCGCGCCTTGGTGATCTCGTCATCACCGGCGCCGTCGATATAGTCGAACACCGGCCATGGCAGGCGCTGCTTGGCCAGCAGCCGGAAATCCATGATGTTGTGGCAGTCTGTCAGGCGCATCGCGGTGGCATAGAGCATCGCGCAAAAAAAGCCATGTCCTCAGCGCGTCGATGGATGGGAACCGGTTTTTCCGCAAACAGCGATGCGACAGAAGAATTGTCTCAGGGCGTGGTCAAAGGCAATCACGCGCCTTTCAGGTCACTCTTCGCCGCCTTCCCGAGGGTCTTTTTCGACACCCTGGGCTTCGCGTTTGGCGATATATTCGTCGACCTCCCTGGTGGTCGCGGGGCGGGCGGGGTAGGCGCAGCCTCGCGCCTGACCGATGCCTTTCAGGAAACCCCGTCTCGCAAGCCCGGCCTGAATCGCGGCGCGAACCTTGCGGTCGTGATCGTTGGCTCCGGACACTTCGCGGATCAGCCCGCGGAACGGGATGAACGAGCCGACGACGGTCTTGGCGACCCGGCCCGCGCTGATGCGCGCACGCTCTTCCTCCGGAAGATCGAGGTCCGGGCCGAGAACATCGTCGAGCGCGGAAACCTCGGCTATGAGCGGCTTGCAGCGGCCAAGCCCCGTCAGGCTGTAGGGACGCGCCTGCGCCTGCAGAAGGATTGCCGGAATTTCCTTCTTGTCGATGTTGAGATCGGTCACCGGGGTTTTGGCGACATCGACCGCATCGGGATCGTCATCGGTCATCGGCTTGTCCTGCGCTGCAAGCGCGGGGGACGCCGCCAGCGTCGCGGACAGTAACGGCGTCAGGACCATGCGGGACAAGCGTGAGGCAGCCATCCTGAAGACCATTCCATCTTCCCGCTTGACCTGACCTGAACTATCGACAGTCTGCTTTCGATCACCTTCGCAGGTCGGCGAACGTATCGCACGCGTCGTCGTCGCCGGTCTGTAGCCCGCGCCGCAGCCATTCCACGCGCTGTGCGCTGGAGCCGTGGGTAAAGGTTTCGGGGCTGATCCGGCGGCCCGCCTGCGCTTGCAGGGTATCGTCGCCGATGGCGTTGGCTGCGGTCATGCCCTCTTCCAGATCGCCCGGCTCGATCAGGTTGCTGTGCTTGGCCGCCCAGACCCCGGCATAGCAATCCGCCTGCAATTCCATGCGGACCTGCAGGGCGTTTGCCTGTCGCGGGGTCTGCTGCTGCGCGCTGCGCACCTGATCGGCCATGCCGGTCAGGTTCTGGACGTGGTGGCCGTATTCGTGCGCCATCACGTAATAGCGGGCGAAATCGCCGCCCGCGCCCATCTGCCGGTCCATGGTGTCGTAGAAGCTGGTATCGATGTAGATGCCATGGTCGGCGGGGCAGTAGAACGGCCCCATGGCACTTGACGCCGCGCCGCATCCCGAGCGGGTGCCGCCCCGATAGAAAGTGAGCGAGGGCTGCTTGAAGGGGATATTGGCTTTGGCGAACAGCGGTGCCCAGGTCTCGTTCAGCGAGCTCAGCGCGTTGCAGGATTCGAGCGCATAGGCATTGGCATTACACAGTTCTTCGGCGCTTGATCCCTGAGGTGCCTGTTGCTGCGACGCCGAAGGCCCCTGCATCGATTCGACCGTGCCGAGCATCTGGCCCGGATCGAGTCCGAAGACCAGCGCGCCGATGACAACAAGCAGCAGGGTGCCGCAACCGAGCGTGCCACCGGGCATCCCGCCGCCACCGCCGCCGCTCCGCACGTCGACGCTGCCGGGATTGAAACGGGGAAGACGCATGCCGTGATCTCCATTGTGCAGTTGCGAAACAAGCACGGGTTCATATAGGGTGCACTCCTTGTTTACCGGCATAGCGCGACAGGAGTCGAGAATGTTCCTTTCTGGCAAGCGAGCGGTGATCACCGGCTCGACATCGGGAATCGGGCTTGCGGTTGCGCGCGCGCTCCGGTCCGAAGGCGCTCAGGTGGTGCTATCGGGCTTCGGCGATGAGGCGTCGATCGCCGCGCTGTGCGAGGAACTGGATGCCAGCCATGTGGGCGGCGACCTGTCGCGGCGCGACGGTGTCGAGGAACTGATGGCGGCGGCCGGCGATTGCGACATCGTCGTCAACAATGCCGGCATGCAGCATGTCGCGCCGGTCGAGGAATTCCCGGTCGAAAAGTGGGACGCGATCCTGGCGCTCAACCTGACGGCGGCGTTCCACACCGCGCGGCTGGCTGTGCCTTTCATGAAGCAGGCGGGCTGGGGGCGGATCATCAATGTCGCGAGCGCGCACTCGCTCACAGCCTCGCCGTTCAAGTCCGCCTATGTCTCGGCCAAGCACGGTCTCGATGGTCTGACCAAGACTCTCGCGCTGGAACTGGCGACTTTCAACATCACCGCAAACTGCATCTCTCCGGCCTATGTCTGGACCCCTCTGGTCGAAAACCAGATCCCCGACACCATGGCGGCGCGCGGCATGACGCGCGAGCAGGTCATCAACGACGTGATGCTCGAGCGGCAGCCGAGCAAGAAATTCGTGCAACCCGAAGACATCGGCGCGATGGCCTTGTTCCTTTGCCGCGAGGAAGCCGCGAACATCACCGGTTCCAACATAACGGTCGATGGCGGCTGGACCGCCCAATAGCGGGTGCCGCGCAAAAAACCCCTAGGTTACTTTCCGGTGGCCCGGCTATCGTATAAGCCGGTGATATGAACGGGTTGATCGCGATTCCGGCAAGACGCTCCCGGCTGCTTCATGCAGTCCTCGGGGCACTGGCGGTTTGCGTGGCTTTCCTGCTTCCCGCGACGGCTGAGGCGGCGCGCGACAAGGCGCTGGAGAAACGGCTACGCGATCACATCGCAATCCTCGCCAGCGACGACTTCGCTGGCAGACAGCCTGGCACCGAAGGCGAGGCCATGACCCTGCGATACCTCGGCAGGCAGTGGTTCGATCTCGGCCTGCAATCGGGGACCAACGATCCGGGCAATCCCTGGTTCGCGCCGGTGACGCTGGTGGCGCGCGAGCCCGGCGACTCGCGCGCGCAGTTTCTCGTCAACGGTCGGCATGTCCCGGTATCCGCCGACGAAATGCTGCTCCTGACCAGTGGCAAGCGCAGTCTGGTGCGCAATGCCCCGATGCTGTTCGTCGGTCGGGCCGACAGGCCCGAATACTCGCGCAATGAACTGGCCGGCAGGGTCGCAGTGGTGCTCGATGCCGATGAAGAGGGTTCGCAGCGCCAGGACGCATTGCTGGAGCAGGGCGCTTCGGCGGTGATAACGGTGCTCGACGGTTCACGCTCGCTGGCGCAGGTGGCTGCACGGCGAAAGCGCACGGGTTATGCCCTGTCGAACGACGTTCTGGGCGGTGACCTCGAAGGTTTCCTGACTGAAAAGGCAATGGCGCGGCTGCTCGAGGGCTCGGGCCACACGCTGGCATCGCTGGCGGATGCGGCGCGCAAGCCGGGCTTTTCGCCGATCGCGCTGCGGATTTCCGCGTCGATAGAGGCCACCACCAGCGAGACTTCGATCCACACCTACAACCTGATCGGCAAGTTGCCGGGCCGCAATCCCGCGGCAGGCGCGGTCCTGCTCGTTTCGCACTGGGACCATTTCGGCCTTTGCGCCGAGCCCCCTGCGGAGGATACCATCTGCAACGGCGCCGTGGATAACGCCAGCGGGGTCGCCGTGCTGACTGAAGTGGCGCGGCGGCTGGCGAAGGGACCGAAGCTGGACCGCGACGTCTATTTCCTCGCGACGACAGCCGAAGAACTGGGCCTGCTCGGCGCACATGCCTTTGCCGATTCTCCGCCGGTGCCGCTTTCCGACATCGTCGCCGCTTTCAATATCGATACCATCGCCATTGCGCCACGCGGCACACCCGTGGCGATCGTCGGCGAGGGCATGACTGGCCTCGATGCCGATATTTCGACAGTCGTGAAGCGCGAGAAGCGCAAACTGGTTTCCGGGCGTGAAGCCAACGAATATGTCCGGCGGCAGGATGGCTGGGCGCTTCTCCAGCACGATGTTCCCGCCGTCATGGTTTCGAGCGCCTACGGAGAGATCGGGCGAATCCGGCGTTTCTTCGATACCCGCTACCACCGACCGGACGATGCGCCGGGGCCGGACGTTGAACTTGGCGGCGCGGCGCAGGATGTCGCGCTGCACGTGGCCCTGGTGCGCTGGTTTGGCGACGCGAAAACCTATTCCCCGCCGACGCAATCGTCCCCCTAGCAGTCATCGCCTTGAGTGGTTACATGGGCCGCCACGAATCGGGCGACAGACCCGGTACGGTTGAACCTGCGAGGTGGCACACATGGACATTCCGCTCGGGCTTACTTTCGACGATGTCCTGCTGCGCCCTGCAGAGTCCGACATTATCCCGACCCAGGCGGACACGCGCACCCGGCTGACCCGCGCGATCCAGCTCAACATCCCGGTCGTTTCCTCGGCGATGGATACCGTCACCGAGGCGGACATGGCGATCGTCATGGCGCAGATGGGCGGCATCGGGGTGTTGCACCGCAACCTTTCGGTCGAGGAGCAGTGCGCCGCGGTCCGGGCGGTGAAACGCTTCGAAAGCGGCATGGTGGTAAATCCCATCACCATCGCGCCCGACGCTCCGCTCGGCGAGGCGCAGGCCCTGATGAAGAACAACAAGATCAGCGGCATTCCGGTCGTCGAGGCGAGCGGCAAGCTGGTCGGTATTCTCACCAACCGCGACGTTCGTTTCGCCGACAATCCCGGCCAGCCGGTGCGCGAACTCATGACCAGCGAGAACCTGGCGACCGTCAGGCTCGGCACCAGCGGCGATGAGGCGCGCCGCCTGTTGCATCAACGCCGGATCGAAAAACTGCTGGTGGTCGACGATGCGTTCCACTGTATCGGCCTCATCACGGTCAAGGACATCGAGAAGGCGGTGACCTTCCCCGATGCGACCAAGGACGAAGCGGGGCGTCTGCGTGTCGCGGCGGCGACCACGGTCGGCGACAAGGGCTTTGCGCGCACTGAGGCGCTGCTGGACGTGGAGTGCGATGTCATCGTTATCGACACCGCGCACGGCCACAATCGCGATGTCGCGCGCGCGGTCGAGCGGGTCAAGGCGTTCTCCAATTCGGCGCAGGTCATTGCGGGCAATGTCGCCACCGCCGAGGCGGCCAGGGCGCTGGTCGATGCGGGTGTGGACGCTATCAAGGTCGGGATCGGGCCGGGTTCGATCTGCACCACGCGCGTCGTTGCCGGTGTCGGCGTGCCGCAGC
>JAGREJ010000140.1:0-4296 GCA_020446595.1 Novosphingobium sp.
TCCATGTTGCCGTCGCACGAGCCGACATAACGCAGGATCGCGCGCAACTTGCGCAGGTAGGCTCCTGCCTCGGCGGGCGAGCGCATGTCTGGCCGCGAAACGATTTCCATCAGCGCCACGCCCGAACGATTGAGATCGACGTAGCTCATCGTCGGGTGCTGATCGTGCATCAACTTGCCCGCGTCCTGCTCGACGTGGATGCGCTCGATGCCGATAGTCTTGGTCGAATGCTCGGGATCCTTCTCGTCGAGCTGGATCTCGATCCGCCCCTCGCCCACCAGCGGATGATAGAGCTGGCTGATCTGGTAGCCCTGCGGCAGGTCGGCGTAGAAGTAGTTCTTGCGGTCGAACCGGCTCCACTTGTTGATCTGCGCGTCGATCGCCATGCCGGTGCGCACCGCCTGACGGATGCACTCACGGTTGGGCACGGGCAGCATGCCGGGCATGGCGGCATCGACCAGCGACACCTGCGCATTGGGCTCGGCGCCGAACGCGGTCGCCGCGCCCGAAAACAGCTTGGAATTGCTCGTTACCTGCGCGTGGACCTCGAGGCCGATAACGACCTCCCATTCGCCAGTTGCGCCCTCGATGCGATAGTCTGTCATGCCTGGCTATCTAGTGCTACGCGGGACACATGCCAAGCGTGCATCCGTCGGCCTCGGCCAGATTCGAAACGCTCGACTTGCTGCGCGGGATCGCGGCGCTGTTTGTAATCAATATTCACGCCTACTGGACAGGTGACGCCGCACATGTGTGGAGCAAGGGATACCTGTCGGTAGGACTGTTTTTCGCGCTCAGCGGCTTCGTGATCGCGCACGCTTACGGTAATCGGCTGACGACTGGCCTGACAACAAGACAATTCATGCTGACCCGGCTGGTCCGGCTCTATCCGCTCTACATTGCCGGAACCCTGATCGGTGCGGCGGTCTGGCTGGTGCTGGAAATCCGCGCGGGAAATGCGCCGGATCTGAAGAGCCTTGCCCTGTCCCTGGGCTGGCAGACAGTCTTTCTGCCGGTGCCTCCGTCCCAATCGATCCATAGCCATCTGTTCTATCCGCTGAACGGCCCGGCCTGGTCGATGGCCTATCTGCTGACGGTGACCCTGGTCTTTGCCCTGATAATCCGCGTTCTGCGCGCGCCCGTGCTCGCGGCAATCATCCTGATAAGCGGCGTTTGGCTGTTTGCAGTCGTCGCACGGGAAGGCACGCTGAGCCTGCCAAGGGGCTGGGGCTCGCCACAGGATGGCATCCCGCGCACGGTATTCCCGTTCTTCATGGGCGTGGCGCTCTATCGCCTGAATTCGCGCATACAGGCTCCCGCCGTGTCCGGATGGCTCCTTGCGATTGCATTTACGGTCTGGATCGTGATCGGTCGAAACTTCGACTGGCGTTTCGACGTGTTAAGCGTCGCGATCGTTGTCCCGCTGCTCATCTGGTTCAGCGCAAATGCGCGGGCCGGACCGGTGGCTCGCCGCATCGGTTTATGGGCCGGAGCCGTTTCGTACCCGATCTACATACTTCATGTTCCACTACGGGAACTGTACTACCGCACGTTCATCCGGCTCTTCGGCAACCCGCTTCCCGACAATCAGGCGATCGCGGCAGCGAGCTACGCCGTCATGCTGATCGCCGTGGCATGGCTGGCGACACGGTTCTTCGACGAGCCGGTGCGGCGCTGGCTGGGACGGCGGCTTGCCCTTGGCTGGTCAGTCAAGCGCGCGAAATAGGCCGCTCAGGTCAGTGTTTCACCTGGGTCATGCGGTCTACCCACGCGATGCCGAGGGCTGAAAAGATGAAGGCCATGTGGATGATCGTCTGCCACAGCACCGCTTCGGTCGTGACGCGCGCGCCTTCCTGTCCGATCGCGCCCGCCTCGATGAAAGTGCGCAGCAGATGGATCGAGGAAATGCCGATGATCGCCATGGCCAATTTGACCTTCAGGACGCCCGCATTGACGTGGCTCAGCCATTCGGGCTGGTCCGGGTGGCCTTGCAGGCCAAGCCGGGACACGAATGTTTCGTAGCCACCGACAATCACCATGATGAGCAGGTTGGATATCATCACCACGTCGATCAGGCCGAGCACGACCAGCATGATCTGCTGCTCGCTGAACTCCCATGCGTGCATGACGAGGTGATGGAGTTCCTTGAGGAACAGGAACACGTAAACGCACTGCGCAACGATCAGGCCGACATAGAGCGGCAATTGCAGCCAGCGCGAGCCGAAGATCAGCAGCGGCAGGGGGCGCAGGGGCGAAGCCGCTTCGGGAGGTTCGATTGCCACTTCACCACCACCGTTCCGGCTTGGCACTGAATCCCGCCGCCTGTTCCAGCGCGAGGCCTGCATTGAGCACGCCCTGCTCGTCGAACATGTTGCCGATGATTTGCAGGCCGAGCGGCAGGCCCTCACGGTTGAGGCCCGCAGGCACGCTCATGGCGGGCAGGCCAGCCAGCGAGGCCGGCACGGCGAACACGTCGTTGAGATACATCGACAGCGGGTCGCTGGTCATCTCGCCAAGAGCGAACGCAGCCGTCGGCGCGGTCGGCGCGAGGATCACGTCGCAGCTTTCGAACGCGTTCCTGAAATCGAGGCTGATGAGCGTGCGTACCTTCTGCGCCTGAGTGTAATAGGCGTCGTAGAAGCCCGCCGAGAGCACATAGGTGCCGATCAGGATGCGGCGCTTGACCTCGGCCCCGAAGCCGGCGGCGCGGGTCGCGGCGTACATGTCCTGCAAGCCCGCCCCGTCGGGCAGGTCGCGAAGACCATAACGCACGCCGTCGTAACGCGCCAAGTTGGACGAGGCTTCGGCAGGCGCGACAATGTAATAGGCGGGCAGCGCATATTTGGTGTGCGGCAGGGAGATATCAACGATCTCCGCCCCGGCCTGCTTCAGCCATTCGATGCCCTGATCCCAGCTTTTCGCGACGTCCGCGTCCATGCCGTCCATGCGGTATTCGCGCGGCACCCCGACGCGCTTGCCCTTCATGTCGGGCGAGAGGCCCGCTTCCCAGTGCGGCACCGGCATGTCGAGGCTCGTCGAATCCTTGGGATCGAACCCCGCCATGGCTTCGAGCATGATCGCGCAGTCGGTGACATCGCGGGCCATCGGTCCGGCCTGATCGAGCGATGAGGCGAAAGCAACGATGCCCCAGCGCGAGCAGCGCCCGTATGTCGGCTTGATGCCGGTAATGCCGGTGAAGGCGGCGGGCTGGCGGATCGAGCCGCCAGTGTCGGTTCCGGTCGCCGCGGGGCACAGCCTTGCCGCGACTGCCGCCGAGGAGCCGCCCGACGAACCGCCGGGAGCGAGAGCGGCATTGCCGCCGTCGTTGCGCCGCCACGGATTGACTACGTTGCCGAAATAGCTCGTTTCGTTCGACGATCCCATCGCGAACTGGTCGAGGTTGAGCTTGCCCAACATGACCGCGCCCGCATTCCAAAGGTTCTGCGAAACGGTGCTTTCGTATTCGGGAAGAAAGCCTTCGAGGATGTGGCTGGCCGCCGAAGTCTGCACGCCCCTGGTGGCGAACAGGTCCTTCATGCCGATGGGCACGCCGCCCATTGTGCCGAGGTCTTCGCCCTTGGCACGCTTGGCATCGGTGGATTTCGCGGCATCGAGCGCCGCTTCGGGCGTCGCGACGATGAAGGCATTGAGCACGGCGGCGGCAGCGACATTGGCGTTGAACGCCTCCGCCACTTCGACGGCGGAAAACTCGCCTGCCGCAACCCCGTCGCGGATCGCCTTGACGCCAAGATCGGTAATTTCAGTCACAATCAAAAACCGTTCGCCCTGAGCCCGTCGGAAGCGAAGCTGATCTGCAAGATCAACGGCTGTCCTTCTTCGAGCGCAGGTCCAGAAGGGAAGTACAGGGCTTCGACAAGCTCAGCCCGAACGGGAAAAGGCGATAGTTCCTTACTCAATGACTTTCGGAACTCCGAAGAAGCCGTGCTCGGCGGCTGGCGCATTGGCGAGCACCTCGTCGCGCCTGCCACCGGCGGTCAGCGGGTCAGCGTCGATCACATCATCGCGCAGGCGCAAGGTATTGGGGATCACCGCCGTCATCGGCTCGACGCCGGTCACATCGACTTCGCCAAGTTGTTCGACCCAGGCGAGAATGCCGTTTAGCTCCGGCACCATCGCCTCAAGCTCGGCTTCGCTCACCTTGATGCGGGCCAGCGCGGCGATCCGCGCAACGGTTTCGGTATCTACCGACATGAATTTCCTTGTCCGTTGTCAGGCGTGCGCGGCAGGCAACGCCGGAAAAGGCGCAGCTAGCATCGCGCCACTTGCGGTTCAAGC
>JAGREJ010000140.1:4446-6817 GCA_020446595.1 Novosphingobium sp.
AGCGCCCGCGCCGCTTCGACCGCCTTCATTGCTTGCTCGTGCTGATGCTCCGCACGCTTCGATGCCTGTGCCGCATCGCGCAGCGCGCCCTGATAGGTCGCCCGTGCCTGTGCGACCCGCTGCTCGCGCAACTCGGCCGGTTCCGTCTGCGCGGTCTCGACGGTTTCTTCGGTAAGCATGCCCCAGCGTTGGAAGCTGTATCCCGCCATGCCAAGTGCGAGGACGATTGCGGCAACGGCGCAAAGAACAGCCGCGATGCGAAACAGTCGCCAGAACGGGGAATTGCGCTGCCAAGCGATGCCATAGCGGTTCTTTTCCGGTCCGTGCTGCAGACCAGCCGGAACACCGGAAAGATCAGGGCGCTTGTCAGGACCGAACGGCATGACTGGCCCCTTCAGGCGATCAGGGCTGCGGCGGTCCGGGCGGCATGGCGCCCGGCGGAATTGCACCTGGCGGGATAGCGCCTGGCGGCATCGCCCCCGGCGCTCCTCCCTGCTGTTGCTGCTGCATCATCTGCTGCATCATCATCTGCTGCTGCATGGCCTGAACTTCGGCCTCGCTGCGTGTATCGAGCAGTTCGACCTCGAAAGTCAGGTCGGAATTGGCGGGCAGTCCGGGTTGCTCGCGATCGCCATAGGCCTGTGCCGCGGGAATCCTGATCTCATACTTGCCGCCGGTGCGCATGTGCTGAAGCGCGGTGCTGAAACCGGGAACGACACCGTTGACCTGCATCGGCGCGCGCTCTCCCTGATCGAAGACCGTGCCGTCGTCGAGCGTGCCCTTGTAGTTCACGAGCACGAAATCTGTCGCGCCAGGCACGCCCCCCTTGCCCTCCTCGATCTCGCGGATCATGACGCCATCCTTGAGCTCGGTAAACTTCGGTACCGTCGCCCAGGCAATGCCGCCAGCAACGAGCAGCGCGGCGGCCACACCAAGCCAGAGCTTGCTGAGCGCGCCTTTGGCGATGGGCTGGAGAGGAACGCGGGTAATCTCGGTCATCGTCGGCAATGCTCCGAACAGGGCGGCCCTGGAACGAAAAAGGGCGCGGGATCAATCCGCGCCCTCATGGCTCATCGCTTGGCAGCGATCAAGCGTTACGACCGGTTCTTACCGAACGCCGTCGCGCTCCATCCGCTTGCGCTCCAGCTTGCGGGCGCGGCGAACGGCAGCAGCCTTTTCGCGGGCGCGCTTTTCCGACGGCTTTTCGTAGTGACGGCGCAGCTTCATTTCGCGATAGACGCCTTCGCGCTGCAGCTTCTTCTTGAGAGCGCGGAGAGCCTGATCAACATTGTTGTCGCGAACCATAATCTGCATAAAACCGTCAAACCTCGCTTTGTAACAAAACGCCTTTTCCGCCCTTATGATGCGGCGGATCGGCGATCCGTGAAACTACGCAAAACAAGCGCCGTATCCGAGAGGATCGGCGCGTATGCCAGTTTACTAGCAGAATCTGTTGGAATTGGCAAGCAGGCAAAGCGCATGGTAGTGGCGCGGCGATGTCGTCGCCCACTTTCCTCGCTTCCTCGCTTCTGGTCGCCCTTGGCGGCGCTATCGGCGCATGGCTGCGCTTCATGGTCGGGCGCGCCTACGTCGCCTGGCTAGGCCCGATCAAGGCCAGCGCCTTTCCATGGGGAACGCTGACCGCCAATGTGCTCGGGAGCCTCGCCATGGGCCTGCTGGTCGGCTGGCTGGCGCGGCACGGCAGCGCCTCGGAAGGCACGCGGCTGCTCCTTGCCGTCGGCCTGCTTGGCGGCTTCACGACCTTTTCCGCCTTCAGCCTCGAATTCGCTTTGATGGTGGAGCGCGGAGCCATGGGCATTGCCGCGCTCTATGTCGCGGTATCGCTGATCGCCGGGTTCGCCGCGCTGTTCGCGGGACTTGCCGTGATGAGGGCTTCCTGATGGCCGAGCAGGTTCGCCAATTCACCGTCGGCGCGGACGACGACGGCGTGCGGCTCGACCGCTGGTTCAAGCGCAACCTGCCGCAGGTCGGTTTCGCCACCGTCTCGCGCTGGGCGCGGACCGGGCAGATCAGGGTGGACGGCAAACGCGCCGATCCCTCCGACCGGCTGAGCGTGGGGCAGGTTCTGCGCGTGCCTCCGGGCGGCGAGGCAAGACCGGGGGGCAAGGCCCCGCGCCCCCGCCGGGAACTGACCGACGACGAAGTCGCCGAAGCCGAGGCCATGGTGCTCGAACAGGATCGTGCCGCGATAGTCCTCAACAAGCCGCCGGGGCTCGCGACACAAGGCGGGAGCGGCACCAAGCATCACGTCGACGGGCTGCTCGATGCCTTCTGCGGCGAGGGCGATCCGCGCCCTCGCCTCGTCCACCGCCTCGACAAGGACACTTCGGGCGTGCTGCTGATCGCTCGC
>JAGREJ010000141.1:0-8793 GCA_020446595.1 Novosphingobium sp.
CGGTGACGACGAGGCCGAAGGCTACTGGTATCTCTACGACATCTTCATTCAGGCCGATACGCGCTCGCAGACCACCGGCACCGCGCTCTACAAGGATCGCTACCGGCGGATCGACGGCGAATGGAAGATCGTCGCCACCGAGTACGACCGGCTGATCGAGTTCGTCGGGCCGATGGATTCCGAGACGCAGATCACCGTGCAATATCTCGCCACGCGCGGCCTCAGGCCGGAAGAGCGCGAGGACATCCGCCATCTCATCACGTTCGAGGGCGCGCATGGTTGATCTGACCGGAAAGACCGCGCTCATCACCGGCGCGGGACAGGGCGTTGGCTTCGGGATCGCCGTGGCCATGAGCGAGGCAGGTGCGAATGTCGTGCTCGCCGGGCGCACCCTCGCCAAGGTCGATGAAGCCGCAAAGGAGATCGAGGGGCGCGGCGGAAACGCCATGGCCGTGCACTGCGACGTCAAAGATGCCGCCTCGATGCAAGCCGCGCTCGATGCCACGCTCGCGGTGTTCGGCGGGCTGGATATACTGGTCAACAATGCACAGGAAGTGCCGCTCGGCACGCTCGACGAGGTGACCGACGAGGCCTTCACCGCAGGCTTCGAGAGCGGACCGCTTGCCACTTTCCGGTTCATGAAGCTCGCGCGCCCACACCTTGCCGCGCGCGGCGGCGGCGTGATCTTCAACATGGCGACCTCGGCAGGCGTGCGATGGGACATGGCCGGTTACGGCCCCTATGGCGCGGTCAAACAGGCGATCCGCGTTCTCGGCCGCGCGGCGGCTGCGGAATGGGGCAGCGAGAACATCCGCGTGCTCACCATCGCGCCGCACGCCCTGTCGCCGGGGCTACAATGGTGGACCGAGACCTATCCGGAAGAAGCGGCGGAGTTCGTCAAATCGATTCCGCTCGGGCGTGTGGGCAGCCTCGAAGGCGACATCGGACAGGCGGTCGCGGCGCTGTGCGGCCCGGAATTCGCGTACCTCACCGGCGCGACGATCCCCTTGGACGGGGGGCAGGCGAACTTTGACTGACCCCGGCGGCCCGCACTGGAAGGGCAAGGTCGTCATTGTAACCGGCGGCGCGCGCGGCGTCGGTGCGGCAACCTGCACCCATTTCGCACAGCTTGGCGCGCAGGTTGTGTCGACCGACGTGCTGGCCGAACAGGGTCAGGAGCATATCGCCCAGCTCGAAGCACAAGGCCTGAACGCGCGTTTCATCGCGGGCGACATTGCAAGCGAGGACCACGTTCGCGCGCTGATCGACAGCACGGCGCAGGCTTTCGGACGGATCGACCTGTTGGTGAACAACGCGGCGATCCTCACGGCGCATGACCGGCCGGAAGACTTCTCGATGTCCGAATTGCGGCGTGTCGTCGAAATCGATCTTATGGGGCCACTCATGGCGACCCATCTCGCAGCGCCGATCATGGCGCGTGGAGGCGGCGGGAATGTCGTCAACATCGCCTCGACCGGGGCAATCATGGAAATACCCGTGTCGCCGGTCTATTCCGCCGCCAAGGCGGGTATCCTCGGGTTCACGCGCTCGATGGCGGCAGCCCTCGCCCCATCGAAAGTGCGGGTTAATGCCCTTGCCCCCAGCCTGATCGACACCGCGATGACCGCCGGTTCGGAACTGCACACTCGCAAGGCCGCGATGCAGCCTGCCGACATTGCGCGAGCCATCGATTGCGTGGCGAGCCAACTGGACGTGAGCGGCGCATTCTTCACCGTCCGCAACACGCCGTCCGGCGTGCGCCTTTCGCGACTGGTCGATCCGCCCGAAGAACTGATGCTCGATATGGTCGTGTGAACCGGCACGCTGGCTCCGCTCGATCACGGATGCTCGAGCCTTGACTGGAGCCTGTCCTGTGGGAAGTTCCGGGCGAGTTTTTTGGGAGGACTGAGCCATGGACCCGACAATCAAGCGCCTGCTCGACGAAAGCGCCATCCGCGATTGCATGGCATGCTATGCGCGCGGCATCGACCGGATGGACCGAAGCCTGATCCTCGGCGCCTATTGGGAAGACGGCTACGACAGGCACGCGCATTTCGGGGGCACGCCGGCAGAGTTCACCGACTGGGTGATGGACCTGCTCGCTGGCGACAGCGCCTCGTCGCACCTGCTGGGCCAGTCGCTGATCCGGTTCGAAGGCAAGCAGGCTGCTGTCGAGACCTATTACTTCGCCAGGCACGTGCGCACAGACGACGGCGTCGAGAAAGTGCTTCTCGCGAACGGTCGCTATGCCGACCTGTTCGAGGAACGGGCAGGCGAATGGAGGATTCTGGAACGCGAAGTCATTGTCGACTGGGGTCAGATCGTTCCCATGGGCGAGCGCCAGTCCGACGATCTGCTGCTGGACATGCGGGCCAAGGGACAAAGATCGCCGGACGACTTTTCAAGCTCGCTGCTTGGCGGTGTTCTGGATCGACCTGCGACACAGTAGCCTCCGGACGCGATCAGTTCCGCGACGTAGCTGCCCAGCAGCGCGCCACGCGAATGTTGGAATCGAGCATCGGCAGCAAATAGGCCTTGTCGGCTGCGCTGACCGTGTTGTCCTCGGCGAGGGTCTTGCGGTCTGCCTCGTCGCGATTGGCGAGCGCCGAATAGCTGCCGACCTCGGCCCTGACGATCTGGACTGTCGTCTTGGTCGCCTTGGCGGGAAGCTCGATCCTGTAATAGACCGTTTCACAGGCGGATGCCGATACGGGAACTGCCGCAAGCGTGACAATGCCAAGTATCGGTATGAGAATTGGTCTCATCATTTCAAAACACCCCCAATCTGATCAACGTCTCGCAGCCTTGTTGCTCTTTTTCATTGGCATATTCGGCGGTCAGCCGGTTTGACCTTGAACTACAAAACTTCAGGAATTTGACTTCATACTCGTAGTCACGAAATGACGGACCATACGTTTCATTTATGCCCCAGCTGATAATGCTGTCCAGCTCCTGGTTCTGCCCGGCGGTGCGTGGACAGAGATTGGAGTTGGCGAGCGAGTTGCATTCTTTCAGGGCAGCCTTGATGGCCGCCTCTTCGGTATCGGCGCACGCCGCAACTTGGACCGACGGTCTGCGCGCTGCCCAAGCGGGATCATAGCCATCTTTCAGTTCGGGATAACTTTTGATGTGCGCCCAATATTTCCTGCCTGGATCGCATGAGAAAACTGCCCTTTGACCGGAGGCCGTGCTTGCCGGATTCATTGCGAATGGAAAGTACAGTGACCAAGCTACGCCGCCCCTGTAGGCCGTAATCCCGCCAAGCTGACTATCATTCCGAGTCAGGAATATTATCGGTGCGGACCACTCACTGTTCGCTGCGGTCGATCCCTTGTCGCACTTCCCGGCGGGTGGTTTGCGGTTATCCTTGATGCCCTGATACTTCGGCCTCGCGTCGGCACATTCCGCGCTGGCAGATGCATTCTGCACCGCTGCGGGTTTTGCGGGCGTGACAATCGGCGTGCTGGCAGCCGCAACGACCGGGCGCTCGGGAATCGGCGGCAGCCCGCGTGCTTTGCGATCAGCCTCCAATTGGATGACATTCTGATGTGCCTGTTCCCACATCTTGCGGGCCGACTCATTGGTTGGATCAAGTAGCCTGGCGTAATCCGCGTTGCCTTCGATAGCCTTGAGTTGGTAATATCCCTGATCGCTTGCCTTGCCATTAAACTCCCTCAACGTCTTGCTAGCGAGGCCCAAAAACGCCATCGACATGGCCTGCTTGCTCTTCACCGACATGTCCAGCTCGGACAAATCATTGGCATAGTCGAATGCCTTGTCGGGGTCTCCTGCCTTGACCAGCAGCAGGATCAGGCTCTGCATGAACAGGATTTTCTGATCTTTCGGAGCGACTTTAGATTCGATCACTCCGATCATGCCCCGCCTCTGGTCCGCTTCCAGCTTGGACCGCAAGGCAACGGACACCAGTTCAAGATAGCTCCTGTACTGGTCGAACGAGCCGGGCGCGCTTGCCGTTATGGCCTGATCTATGATGTCGATGGCTTCCCGGCCCTCGGCATTTTGCGAAGCGGCCAGCAGTGTGAGTGTCTTTGGAGAAAGTGTCTGGCTCGACTGTTGACCTTGCGCCTGGATCGGCAAGGACACCAACGCGACGATTGCCAGCACCGGACAAAGGATACCGAAAAGCCGCCTTCCGCCGCTCTGCCCGAAACGCGAATAGATCAACATAGGAGATTATCTTTCAGGCGCGGCAAAATTGCGCGATTGCAGTAAGATATACTAATCCACGGAAGTCAATATCGATTCCGCAAAGTAGAAGTCTTGCCTGAATTGGTAGTCAACCCGATCGTCAGACCGCCACGGAACCCCCGTCGATCACCATCGGATGCCCGGTCACAAAGCTCGCAGCGTCCGAGCATAGCCACACCACCGCCTCGGCGATTTCCTCTGGCTTGCCGAAGCGCCCCATCGGCGTCATGGTCTCGACGATCTTGCGCATGTCCGCGTTCTCGAACAGCGGCGTCGTCATGTTCGTTTCGATGACGCCGGGGCACACGGCATTGACCCTGATCCCCTGCGTCGCCCAGCGCAGCGCGGCATGGCGCGTAAGGCCGACGACGCCGTGCTTGGCGGCGCTGTAAGCAGGCTGCGCCGGATTGCCGATCAAGCCGTTGATCGAAGCCGTGTTGACGATGGCGCCGCCGCCCGCGGGCAACATCACCCGCGCCTCTTCGCGCATGCAGCGCATCACGCCGGACAGGTTGATCGAGATCGCGCGCTCCCACACCGCGTCCTCGTATTCGTCGTCTTCGAGCCGGTTCACGCCCGCATTGTTCAAGGCACAGTCCAGCCTGCCGAACGCCGCCACCGTGCCATCGACCAGCGCGGCGATGTCATCGCCATTGCCAACATCGCAGCGCATGAACCGCGCCGTGCCGCCCGCCGCCTCGATCATGGCGACGGTTTCCGCTCCTCCCGCCTCGTTGACATCGCTCACCATCACGCTTGCGCCGGAGCGCGCAAATGCAATCGCAGACGCCCTGCCGATGCCGCTCCCCGCACCGGTGACGAGTGCGGCCCTGCCGTCGAGACCATAGTGAATCATGCTGGCAATCCTCCCTTTGCACCTCTCTAGCGCGCAAGTCGCGGAAGGCCATTGCAAATCGCCATGGCTTGGTGTAGCTAGGCAAATGTTACATTGTGTAACACACCACCGAGTCGGTTGTGAGCAAACCAAATCCGACCGGAAGCACTGAGGGAGAGCGGCATATGGCTGGGGCACTTTCTGGACTGAAGGTTCTCGACCTTTCGTGGGGCATTTCCGGACCGATGGCCGGGATGATGCTCGCGGACCAGGGCGCCGATGTCACCAAGATCGAGCCGCCGGGCGGCGATCCGTTCCGCGACAATGACCGCACGCGGCTGGGCTATCGCACCTGGCAGCGCGGCAAGCGCAGCGCGATCCTCGACCTCAAGGACAAGGCCGAGCTTGACACATTCCTCGCGCTCGCCAGCCATGCCGACGTGCTGATCGAGAGCTTTTCGCCCGGCACCACTGCGCGGCTCGGCATCGACTACGAGACACTGAGCAAGCTCAATCCGCGCCTCGTCTATGCCAGCGTCACGGCATGGGGCAGCGACACCGAGCATGCGGACCGGCCGGGCTACGACCTGCTCGTCGCGGCGCGATCCGGCCTCAACTGGGAACACCTCGGCAGGCCTGAGACGTGCAACATTCACATGTCGGGCGGCGACGATCCGATCGAGGGTCTCCAAACGCCGTGGGACTGGCTGCAAGGTCCACCGCGCGAAGGCCCGATGACCACCGGCATGCCCGCGCCAAGCATGGGCGCGTTCTATGCGCTGATCTGCGGGATCGAGGCGGCGCTCGTCGCCCGCGAGACCACCGGACGCGGCCAGCACGTCGAGACAAGCCTGTTCCAGGGCGCCTGCGCCGCCGCGCTGATGGTGTGGCAGCGCACCGAGAATCCCAATGCGGAAGACTTCAACACCTGGATCAACAGCTCGCGTACGCCCAAGGGCCACTTCAAGTGCAAGGACGGGCGCTGGATCCATGCCTGGGTGCCCAATCCGCGCTTCATCATCGAGGCGTCGGAAGGCGACACGATCCAGCACGATCCCGACCTTTCGGTCATGAACGATCCCAATCGCTTCGGCTCTGGCGTCGATGAGGCGTGGGTCATCAATCACTACCAGCCGATCCTGATGGAGCGGATGGAGAAGTTCGGCTGCGACGACTGGCTCTCGGCTGCCGCGGCCGCCGACGTGCCGATGCAGGAGGCGCGTTCGCCCGAGACTGCATTGGCCGATCCGGTCATGTCGGCCGACGGCTGCGTGCGCGAGATCGACGACCCCGAATATGGCCCGATCCGGCAGATCGGGCGCTTGATCGAGATGGAAAAGACCCAGGGCGAGGCCGGCGGACCTGCCCCCGCCGCCGGTCAGCATACTGCCGAAGTGAAAGCCGAAGCCGAAGCTCTCAAGGCCAAGGCAGCACCCCAGGCAGGAACCGGCTCGCTCAAGGCCCCGCTCGCGGGCATACGCGTGCTCGATCTCGGGCTCGCCATTGCCGGACCGTTCGGCTGTCAGGTGCTGTCCGACCTTGGCGCGGATGTCATCAAGATCAACGCCTTCTACGACACCTACTGGCACAAGAATCACATCGCCTACACCTCGAACCGGGGCAAACGCTCGGTCTGCCTCAACCTCAAGGAACCGGAGGCGATGGAGGTGCTGCGGGATCTGGTCCGCACGGCTGACGTCGTCCAGCACAACATGCGTTACGATGCGGCGGTGCGGCTGGGAGTCGATTACGAAAGCCTCAAGGCGATCAAGCCTGACCTCATCTATTGCCACACCCGAGGACACGAGCGCGGGCCGCGCGAGAAACTGCCCGGCAACGACCAGACCGGCGCATGCCTTGCCGGCGTGCAGTATGAGGACGGCGGCATGGCCGATGGCGGCAAGCCGCTGTGGTCGCTCACCTCGTTTGGCGACACCGGCAATGGCTTCCTCTCCGCCGTCGCGATCATGCAGGCGCTCTACCACAAGGCCAAGACTGGCGAGGGTCAGTTCGTCTCCACCGCCATCGTCTATGCGCAATTGCTGAATTGCTCGCACGTTCTGGCACGGCCCGACGGCAGCGGCTTCGACCGCCCGCGCCTCGACAAGGATCAGCGCGGCATGGCGGCGCTCGACAGCCTTTACGAGACTGCCGACGGCTGGCTGGCGCTGGTCGCTGCGAAGGACTCGGAGTGGCAGGCGCTCAAGGGCGTTCTCGCCAATCCGGCGCTGGACGACGCACGGTTTGCTGACGCCAAGTCGCGCCTCGCAAACGACAAGGCGCTACGCGTCGCGTTGCAGGAACAGTTCCTGACCAGGTCCGCAAGCGAATGGTTCGCCGCGCTCGATGGAGCAGGTGTCCCGGTCGAAATCAGCGATCCCGATTTCGGCAAGCGACTGCACGACGATGCCGATCTGCGCCGCCGCCAGTGGACCGTGGGCTACCAGCATGAACTCGTCGGAAGATTCGAGCAGATGGGGCTTGCCTTCGACTTCTCCGACACGCCGTCGGTCATCCAGCGCCCACCGCTGGTCGTTGGCGAATGCACCCGCGAGGTGCTGCGCGAGCTGGGCTATTCGGACGAGAAGATCGACGCCCTGCACGAGGCAAAAGTTGCAGGCGTGTGGAACCCTGGCGAACCGCTGCTGACCGGACCGCGCAGGTTCATGGGCTACAAGCCGACCGAGGAAAAGTCGGTCGCGCAGGGCGCAACCGAGCCCGCATCGACAACCGCGCAACCCACTCCCGCAGGAAAGTAACCATGGGCGAACAGCGACAGAGCAAGCGCCTCGACCCCATGTCGACGCGCAATACCGACTGGTTCTGGGAGGAAGCCGCCGAGGGCCGCCTCTCGATCCAGAAGTGCACCCAGTGCGGGCACCTGCACCATCCGCCCCGCCCGGTCTGCCCGGACTGCCATTGCCTTGAGCTGGCGCCGACGCAGATGTCGGGTCGCGGCACGGTCTATAGCCGCATTCAGGTGCACTATCCCGCACCGATCGGCTTCGACGAGCCGCCCGTCATCGCGCTGATCGATCTTGAGGAAGGCGGCGTGCGGCTCATCAGCAATATCGTCGATGCGACGCTCGACGAGATCGCAACCGATGCTCCGGTCGTGGTCGATTTCGAGAAGACCGCCAAGGGCAAGACCCTGCCCGTCTTTCGACTCGCCTCGAAAGGAGTCGGCGCATGAGCAATCCGATGACCGAATGCGCCATCGCCGGGATCGGCCAGACCGAGTTCTCGACCAATTCGGGCCGAAGCGAGCTGCGTGTCGCCTGCGATGCGATCCTTGCCGCGCTCGACGATGCGGGCCTTGAGGCCAAGGACATCGACGGGATCGTCACCTACACCATCGATAACAACGACGAAGTGTCGCTGATGCGGGCGCTGGGCATTCAGGATCTGAAATATTCAGTGCGCCTGCCGATGGGCGGCGGCGGCTCGGCGATGACGCTGCACCACGCCTGCGCCGCGGTCGCTTCGGGCGCGGCGAGCACGGTGGTGATCTGGCGGGCGATGAACGAGCGGTCGGAATATCGCTTCGGCCAGCCCAACAGTACGCCCAGCGGCAGCCGCATCAGCGACATGACCTACACGATCTGGGGCATCCCTTATGGCCTCCAGTTCCCCGGCGCATGCTCGGCCCTGGGTTTCCAGCGTTACATGGCCAAATATGGTGTGACCAACGCCGACCTTGGCCACATCGTCGTCCAACAGCGCGCCTATGCCGCGACCAATCCGCTGGC